>NZ_CAUVXG010000024.1:12517-60831 GCF_963555885.1 Protofrankia sp. Cr2 | reverse complement strand
TAGCCCCGGTTTTGCCGGAGGCGGTGTGGATGCGCCAAGGTGGGGCGGCGTAGCGTCTCCCGGCAGCCACCGACCATGCGGGGTCCGTACCCCCTGCCGCAACGGACGGGACTGTCAGTGAGGCCACCCTACGATCGGGACGTGCACCCGCGCGACGATGACAACGCACGTACGCACGTGCGGCGTGCGCCGGTCCGCCGGGACCATCCCCGTACCGGTGGTTCGGGCGCACCCGCTCGTGGTCCCGACGGACGGGTCGGAGCGGTGGATGGGACGGTCGACAACCTGTACGACACGACGGACCGCGCCGCGATGGAACGCATCGGAGTCCGCGAGCGCACCGGCGACTCCACCACCTACGTGCGCCGCCCTCGTCCCGATGACGTGCCCGCCGAGGCTGCGGGTGACGCCCCCGATCAGGTAGGCGACCCCTCGGGCCGCCATGCGGGCCGCCGCGCGGCCGCGTCGACGGTCCGGAAGGGTCAGGGGAAGCACGGTCCGATGTTCTGGCGAAACCGTCCACGGTGGTTGCGCCGGCTGGTCATGCTCGGGCTGTTGTTCAGTGTGCTGATGGTCGCAGCCCTGGTGGCGGTCGTCCTGGCCTTCACAAAGGTGCCGCTGCCGCCGACGGTGAACGCCGCCGAACAGACGTCGGTGGTCACCTACGCCGACGGCCGGACTGAGATCGCTAAGATCGGAACGGTCAACCGGACGAACGTCCCCCTGTCCCAGGTGTCGGTGGACGCCCAGCACGCGGTGCTGGCCGCCGAGAACAAGAACTTCTACAGCGAGCCCGGCATTTCCCCGAAGGGAATCGTCCGAGCGGTCTGGGTGAACCTCCGTGGTGGCGAGATCGCCCAGGGCGGTTCCACCATCACTCAGCAGTACGCCAAGAACGCCTATCTGAGCCAGGAGCGGACCTTCTCCCGGAAGTTCAAAGAGATCGCCATGGCGATCAAGATTGATCAGCAGTACTCCAAGGATGATGTGCTGGAATTCTACCTGAACACGATCTACTTCGGCCGTGGATGCTACGGCATCGAGGCCGCGGCCAAGACCTACTTCGGCAAACCCGCCAAGGAGCTCACGGCCGAGGAGGGCGCGGTCATCGCCGGGCTTATCCGCTCCCCGAACGCGCTCGACCCGCGGGCGACCCCGGTCGCCGCCGAGCGCCGCTGGCACGAAGTGGTCGACACGATGGTCGCTAAGGGATGGTTGGGCGCGTCCCGCGCCGGTCCCGACGCGAAGCCACCGGTGACCAAGGAATGGGACAAGTCCAACGGCCTGGCGGTGTCATCGCCACAGGCCGCCTACATTCGTGATCAGGTCAAGGGTGAACTGATCGCCGCCGGTATCACCGAGCAGCAGATCAACCTCCAGGGTCTGCGCATCCAGACCAGCATTGACCAGGGCCGCCAGACGGCTGCCTACCTGGCCGTCACCAACGTGCTCCAGAAGCCCTATGCGGCCGTGCCCGACCTGCGAACGGGGCTGGTCGCGGTCGAACCGGGCACCGGGCGGGTACTCGCCTGGTACGGCGGTTCGATCTACGGCAAGGGTGCGAACGGCCAGACCTTCTGGCAGGACAACGTCTCCGAGGCCGAGGTGCCGCCCGGGTCGACCTTCAAGCCGATCACACTGGCGACCGCCCTGACGCACGGCGCGAGTCTGAACTCGACCTATGAAGCCCCGGACGTGCTGAAGATTCCCGGAAAGGCCGCCGACGGCACTGGAACGTACGTCGTTCACAACGACGAGGAACACGGCAACTTCGGCTATCCAAACTTGATCAAGGCGACCGCGGAGTCCATCAACACCGTGTTCGTGCCGCTGGGTATCACCGCCGGGATCGACAACGTGCTCTCCACAGCGCGCGCCCTCGGCGTCTCCAAGGACGTCGCGCTCACCGACGACGCGGGGGTGACCCTGGGCCGGGACGGCATCAGCGCCAAGAACATGGTCGCGGTCTACAGCGCCTTCGCGAACGGGGGCAAGGCGACCACCCCGCACCTCGTCGACCGGGTCGTCGATGGCAAAGGAAAGGTCATCTACGAGGGTCCGACGAGATCGACGAACGCCCTGTCGGCGAGCGTGACCGCGGACGTGACCTATGCCCTGCAGTCGGTCATCAAGGACGGTACCGGCAAGGCCGCGCAGTTGGCCGACGGCCGTCCGGCGGCTGGCAAGACCGGTACCACCGACAATTTCCGGACCGCCTGGTTCTGCGGTTATGTCCCACAGATGGCGGCCTGCGTTAACATGTTCCGGGGGGACGGTGGCGTGAACAAGAACACCGCGCTGACCGGTATCCCCGGGGCCATGAGCGGTGTCTACGGCGGCGGTTATCCCGCCAAGGTCTGGAAGGCATTCATGGACGGCGCCCTGACCGGGGTGGCGCCGCAGCCCTTTGCCGCGCCGAAGTACGTCGGGACGGTTACGAACGCGTCACCGTCGCCGACCCCCGAGCCGAGCGTCCCGGCGCTGCCCGCGCCGGTGCCGTCAGTAGTGCTGCCGATGCCCACGCAGTCGCGACCGACTCCGGAAAGCTCACCCACCGCCGGCACGACCACCCCACCCGGACAAGTGGTACCGACGGCGACACCGAAACCCAGACCATCGCCTACTAACGGTAATGGCAATGGTAACCTTCTTCCGTTCCAGGCCGGGCCTACCCCGTGAGCCCATGACGTGTCAGCGCGAGACGCACCCCGTGTCAGCGCGAGACGCACCCCGTGTGGAAGGCGTGCTGTTCCGGTGCCCCATGCTGGTCAGGTGAGAATGCCCCATGGCTGATGGCTACCGGGAGACACATCCTGGGACGGACCCTGAGGTGCCCGGTTTCACGGCACCTGTGCGCCGGGTGAGCCCGTCGGGCGAGGACCCGGTGGTTGCCGGTGCGAGCATGCTCATCGGTGGTCCGCCCGGGGCACACGCCCGCATCGGTGTCAACCGGAGCTGGTGGACGCCGCTGCGGGTCCTGATGGCCTTCACCGTCCTGATCTGCCTGCTGGCCTACGCCCAGAAGGCACCGTGCCGCGACACCCGCAACTGGTCGCACGAGTACCAGTACACGCGCATGTGCTACTCCGACGTGGTCGCCCTGTACGGCCAGGAGGGCCTGGCCAACGGCAAGCGGCCCTTCCTCGACTACCCCACCGAGTACCCGCCGCTGATCGGCGCGGCCATGGCGCTCGCGTCCTCCGTCGCCGGATTCGCCTCGCCGTCGCAGCCGGTGTACCGCGACGACGACGGCCGGCAGGTTGTGGCCAGCTACACCATCGACCATCGAACAGCCACCTTCTATGACGTCACGGCTCTGTTGTTCCTGGTGGCGGCCTGTGTCGCGGTGTTCGCCACGGCCCTGACCGCGGGCCGGGCCAGAGCCTTCGACGCCGCGCTGGTCGCGCTCGCGCCCGTTCTGGTGCTCCATCTCATGACCAACTGGGACATCCTGGCGGTGGCATTCGCCGCTGGCGGCCTGCTCGCCTGGTCACGCCGAGCGCCCACGCTCGCCGGCATCCTGATCGGGCTCGGCGCGGCGACGAAGTTCTACCCGCTGCTGTTCCTGCTGCCGCTGGCCGTGCTCACCCTGCGTGCGGGCAGGATCCGGCCCTTCATCCGCACGCTCGTGGCGACAGTGGTGACCGCCGTGGCGGTCTGGGTACCCCTCTGGCTGGTCGCCGGGTACTTCAAGGGGGATGAACGGGTCGGCGACAGCATCTGGACGACGCTGTGGGCCGGTGGCGACTGGTTCGGCAAGCTCGGGGGCCACTGGGGCGACGGGACGAACGCGATGCTGCGCTTCGTCGACCTCAACTCCGAGCGCGGTCCGGACTGGGACTCCCTGGCCTTCGCCACGACCTGGCTGGCCAGCTCCTTTTCGACCCGCATGTTCGGCACCGTCCACCTGGTCACCATGGCGGTGGTCGGGATCGCGCTGGCCGCCGCGGCAATCGCGGCGACATCGCGCTGGCCGGCCTGGCGATGGGCGATCGTGCTGGTGGCATGCACCGGGTGGCTGCTGGTCGCAGTCGCCGTCCCCGTGGTACTGACCGATGTCCGCGAGCACGGCATCCCCACCGGCAAACTCAACATCATCTCGATGGTCGTACTGGGGATACTTCTTCTCGGCATAGCCGCGCTGGCATGGTTCGCGCCCCGGCGTCCGCGCCTGCCCCAGCTGTTGTTCCTCACGATCGCCGTGTTCCTGGTGACGAACAAGGTCTTCTCGCCGCAGTACACGCTGTGGCTGGTACCGCTCGCCGCGTTGGCCCGGCCACGGTGGCCGGCGTTCCTGGCCTGGCAGGCGACTGAGGCATATGTGCTGTTGACCCGGTTCCTGCACTTCGTCTACAACGACACCAACGGAGCGTCCGGAATCGACCGTGGCTGGTTCGTGAGCGCCGTCGTCATCCGCGACCTCACCTTGTGTGTGTTCGCCTCGCTGGTCATTCGCGAGATCCTGCGGCCCGAACTGGACGTCGTCCGCCGCACCGGAGCGGACGATCCGGCTGGTGGCGTGCTCGACGGGGCGGCGGACCGGCGCAGTCGCCGGGCCGTGCGCGCCACGGCGGACACCGCGACCGCGACGGACCGGGACTGCACGCAGGCCGATCCGGGCGGGTGGGCGGCAGCTGTCGGGGCTGGTCCATGACCGTGCCATCGGAAGATCCCCGTCCCGACCGGACCGGTCGAGCCGAACCGGAGTCCGGCCCGGTCGCGCTGCTCGGGTCCGGTGTGCCCGGCACCGGTGCGCCCGGCACCGTCCGGACGTGGCTGAACAGGATTCCGCGAGCAGTCCGGGCGACCCTGCCGATCTGGTTCGTCAGCCGGGTCACGGTCATCGTGTTGTCATTGGCCACATCCCGGGCACTGTCCGGTCAACCGAGTGCTGATCTGCCGGGCGTGTCGACGCTGTGGAACCGCTGGGACGTCGGACTGTTCACCAAGGTCGCGCGGTACGGATACGAGTCCCCGATGTACGCCGACCACACCGAGGTGGACTTTCCGGGGTACCCGATCGCGATGCGTGTCGCTCACCTGTTCATCGGTGACTGGACGGTTGCGGGGATGGCCGTCTCGTTCGTCGCGGGGGCCGTGGCGGTGGCGGCCATCTGGCAGCTGCAAATCGATGACACTGCGGTCGCAGGAGCGTCAACCTCGACCGGACCGGTGGTGGCTTCCATCGGACCGGTGTCCGCCGGGACCGGACCGGTGTCCGCCGGGACCGGACGGGCTTCCGGCGGGACCGGACGGGCCGCCGGCGGTATCGGACTCTGGGCTGGTCCGGGTGACCAGGACCGCCGTGCCGCGGACTTCGCGGTCCTCGCGCTGCTGCTGTTCCCCTATGCGGTATTCCTCTGCGCGGGATACTCGGAGGCGATCTTTCTCGGTTTCGCCACCACATCCTGGCTTGCCGCACGCCGCCAGCACTGGTGGCTCGCCGGCCTGCTCGGCGCCGGTGCAGCCTCGACCAGGGTCACCGGAATCCCCTTCTGCTTCGCGCTGGCGGTGCAGTATGTCGTCAGCCGGCGGCGCGCGGGGCTACCGGTGTTCGCGACGCCGGGACTCGCGCTCGCGCTGCCCCCGTTGCCCGTGCTCGCCTTCGTCACCTACCTACGGGTCCGTACCGGCCGGTGGGACTCCTACGCCGAGGCGATGCGGGTCGGCTGGCACCGGGAGATCGACTGGCCGTGGGTGGGATGGCGGGCGACCTGGCACGGAGCCTTCGACGCATCGCAGTCCTCGGCGTGGACCTGGTTCTGGCGTGGTGAGATGGCAGCCGTGGTCATCGGCGTCGTGCTGACCGTGGCGCTGGTGTGGTCGGCGCGTTTGGGTGAGGCTGCCTTCGTCGGCGCTGCGACGCTGCTGATGAGCAGCTCGAACTACTACGCCTCGGGGATTCGGACAATTCTGGTCGCCTTTCCGATGTACCTGCTGCTCGCCCGGGTAGCGACCCGGTGTCCCTGGGTGCGGCCGGCTTACGTCTGGCTCTGCGCGCCCGTCATGGCCGCCTTTGTCGTCGCCTTCACCCAGGGCCAGTGGGTCGACTGAGCCACCGGTTCGGCCGCCACGGGTTCGGACGCCCCGGGTCGCGGGCCAGCTGGTTGACGTGGATCGAGTAGTGTTTGCCAGGTTGCCGTTCGTTGGCCCGCGCGCGGTGCGCGTGCGGGCGCTCTGACACGCGGCACTGTCCCTCCTGCCACGGAATCCTCCGTGGCCGCCCGAGTCCACAGGAGGTGGGTTCACCCTTGCCACGGCATTACGAACTGATGGTCATCCTCGAACCGGATCTTGAAGAGCGCACGGTCGCGCCGTCCCTTGACCAGTATCTGACCGGTGTCCGCGCCAGCGGCGGCGTTGTCGAGAAGGTCGAAGTCTGGGGCCGCCGCCGGCTCGCCTACGAGATCCGCAAGAGCGTCGAGGGTATCTATGCCGTCATCGACCTGCATTCCGAGCCGGATGTGGTCGCCGAACTCGACCGCCAGCTCGTCCTCAATGAATCGGTGATCCGTACCAAGGTGATCCGGCTTCCCGAGAAGAAGAAGCCCCGACGCAAGATCGCGGCCTGAAGGGAGCGGCTTCATGGCCGGCGAAACAGTCATCACGGTGGTCGGAAACCTGACGAACGACCCCGAGCTTCGGTTCACCCCCAACGGTGCCGCGGTTGCCAGCTTCACCGTGGCCTCGACGCCGCGGACCCTCGACCGGACCACCAACGAGTGGAAGGACGGGGACGCGCTGTTCCTGCGTTGTTCCATCTGGCGGCAGGCCGCGGAGCACGTTGCCGAATCGCTCCAGAAGGGCGCCCGGGTCATCGTGCAAGGTCGGCTCAAGCAGCGGAAGTGGACCGACCGCGAGGGTAACGAGCGCATCTCGGTCGAGCTGGACGTCGAGGAGATCGGCCCGTCACTGAAGTACGCCACCGCGAAGGTCGTCAAGGCGGCTCGTGGCGCCGGCGGCGGCGGCGGTTATGGCGGACCGAGTGCCGGGGCTGCGCCCGGTGGGTACGGCGGGCCGCCTGCGCCCGGGGGTCCTGCCGGCGGGGCTGGCGGCTACGGTGCTCCCGCTCCCGCTCCCGCCGGCGGCGGATCGGGATACGGCGGCGGTGCCGTCGAGGACCCGTGGTCCGCGCCGGCCGGCGCCTACTCCGAGGAACCCCCGTTCTAGTGGTCCGCCAGCGGACCACCAGCGGACCACCAGCGGCCCGCGTGGCCTGCGGATGCGCGAATTGAACGGGCCTGCGGTCGAACCCACAGACATATAGGAGTGCACGATGGCCAAGGCGGCCGTGCGCAAACCGAAGAAGAAGGTTTGCGCGTTCTGCAAGGACAAGAGCGACTACATCGACTACAAGGACACCTCGCTGCTGCGGAAGTTCATCTCCGATCGCGGTAAGATCCGCGCCCGGCGGGTCACCGGAAACTGCAGTCAGCATCAGCGTGATGTGGCGATCGCGGTGAAGAACAGCCGCGAGATGGCGCTGCTGCCTTACACTTCGACGGCTCGCTGAGGAGACTGGCGATGAAGCTGATCCTCACTCAGGAGGTACCCGGCCTCGGTAGCCCCGGTGACACGGTCGAGGTCGCCGGCGGGTATGGCCGCAACTACCTCATCCCGCGTCGGTACGCGATCGTGGCGACCCGGGGTGCCGAGAAGCAGATCGCCCAGATCCGCCGGGCACGGTCGGCTCGGGCGGTCCGAGACCTCGGGCATGCAAAGGAGATCGCCGGCCAGCTTTCCAGGCTGTCCGTCCAGCTGGTGAGCCGGGCGGGTAAGGAAGGTCGGCTGTTCGGCTCCGTGACAGCGGCGGACGTGGTGGCGGCGGTCGCCGCGGCCGGCGGTCCCGATCTGGACCGCAGGCGGGTGGAACTACCGAAGCCGATCAAGTCACTGGGTGCCCACACGGTCTCGGTGCACCTGCACACCGACGTCGTCGCGACCGTCAGCCTGGACGTGGTCTCCGCCTGAGGACGGCCACGTGAGGACGGCCACGTAAGAATGTCCGCCGGAGTGGTTCCACCTGGGAAGGTCTGAACACTCCGGCGGTATGGGGCCGTATGGCGGTATGGGTGACCGCGGTGTTGCCTGCCGGTCGATGGACCGGCAGGTTGATGCGACGCCGCGGTCACTCTTCGTTTTTTCGCCCACATCCGGATCCGCGCACAGCGTGAGTCGCTGGCTGTACGGGGGCAGCGGTGACCGGATCCACGGATTTCTTTTGTCCACAGGCGGTGGATGGCTGCGGTGCCTGCCACACCGCGAAATCGGCGTGGACGATGCATCTTCCGATCGGCTATCCACAGCTTCGAGAGACTTGTCCTGATGCTGTCCCCAGGGCGTTCGGTCTTATCCACAGCAGTTATCCACAGTATCTGTGGATAACTTTTTGAGACTTCAGGTCACCTCGCCGTACAGTCGGCGCCGTTGGTAGGGGACGGCTGATCGGGAGGGGACGGCCGCCCGGGTGGGGGTGCTCGGTCGGACATTGACAACGTCGACCTGATGGTCGAACATATGTTCGATAGTCGGGTGTGTGTCGAAACTGCGGTCACGACAAGCGGTCACGACAAGCGGTTGCCACAAGCGGCGCTACAGGGGGTGGTCATGACACTGACCGACATTGACCGCGCCCGGGGTGGTTCAGGCGGGCCGGTCGAGTTCGACCGCACCCCGCCACATGATCTTGCGGCTGAGCAGAGTGCGCTGGGCGGCATGCTGCTGTCGAAGGACGCGATCGCCGACGTGGTGGAGGTACTCGCCGCGGTCGACTTCTACCGTCCCGCGCACGGCACTGTCTACGGCGTCATCGGCGACCTGTACGGCCGTGGGGAACCGGCTGACGTCATCAGTGTCGCCGCTGAGCTCGGCAGACGGGAGCTGCTCGAGCGGGTGGGCGGGCCGGCGTACCTGCACACCCTCATCTCAAGCGTGCCGACGGCGGCGAACGCCGGCTACTACGCCCGCATCGTGGCGGAGAAGGCCGTCCTGCGCCGCCTGGCGGAGGCCGGTACCCGCATCGTCCAGCTCGCCTTCGGCCCCGCGCAGGACGTGGACGAGGTCGTCGACCGTGCCCAGGCGGCCGTCTACGAGGTCACCGACCGTCGCTCGAGTGAGGACTACGCCCCGCTCGGCGAGTTGCTCAACCCCGCCCTGGAGGAGATCGAAGCCATCCAGGGGCACAACGGGTCACTGACCGGGGTCCCCACCGGCTTCAATGATCTGGACGAGCTGACCAACGGGCTGCACGGCGGCCAGTTGTGGATCATTGCGGCCAGGCCCGCCGTCGGCAAAAGCACGCTCGGTTTGGATCTTGCTCGGGCTGCGTCCATCCGTAACGGGATGACATCGGTGATCTTCTCGCTGGAGATGAGCCGAATGGAGATCACCATGCGGCTGTTGTCGGCGGAGGCCCGGGTGTCCCTGCAGAGCATCCGCACCGGGCGGCTCACCGACGACGACTGGGCCCGTCTTGCCCGCCGGATGGGCGAGGTCGCGGACGCTCCCCTGTTCATCGACGACAGCCCGCACCTGACCATGATGGAGATTCGGGCGAAGGCCCGGCGGCTCAAACAGCGCAACGACCTCCGGATGATTGTTCTCGATTACCTGCAGCTCATGTCGTCGCCGAAACGGACGGAAAGCCGCCAGCAGGAGGTCAGCGAGATATCGCGTTCACTGAAACTGCTCGCCAAGGAGCTGGATGTCCCGGTGGTGGCGATCTCCCAGCTGAACCGTGCCTCGGAACAGCGTGCGGACAAGCGCCCACAGATCTCCGACCTTCGCGAATCAGGATCGCTCGAGCAGGATGCGGACGCGGTGATCCTGCTGTACCGGGAGGATGCGGTGGAGAAGGAGTCAGCTCGTGCCGGCGAGGCCGACCTGATCGTCGCCAAACACCGTAACGGCCCGACCGGCACCGTCACCGTCGCCTTCCAGGGCCACTACTCTCGTTTCGTCGACATGGCCAGCTGACCCAGGTCAAGGCTCCCGGGCGATCCAGCCCTATTTCTTGATCGATACCCCTATTGCCGGGCGCTCTGACTATGGAGTGGCAGTCCCGGAGGTCCGATCGCTCGCCTCGACCCGCGCGGTGCGGACCGCATCCTGAACGACGGCTGGGCTGCAGCCAAGCTCTGCGGCGATCTGTCGGATGGACATGCCGGCACGGTGCGCATCCAGAATGGCCGCACGGCGGGCGCGGGCACTTGTAAGCATCCGCTGGCGCGCCGCTTCGGTGTCTGTCGCGTGCTGCCGAGCCGTGGCCAACGCGGCGGCGATGTGGGATTGCGATTCCTGACCGGTCGAGCGTTCGTCGGCGAGTGTTTCGACGATCTCGGTGAGGAGGTACTGGACCTTCTGGTCCACCGGCCGTCCCCGGTACATGTTCTCCAGCAGGTCGAGCCCTTGGTCGACGGTGGTGAAGCCCACCTGCCGGTAGAGGAATGCGATGTCGTCGGCATCGGTCTCGACTCGGGACGCGAGGAGTTTCATGGCAAGCAGGTAACGTGGTGATGCGACATCGACCGTAAGAGCGCCGCCGTCGTAGTACCGCCTGACGTCCGGGTCGGGTCCTGGCAGGAAGCCCTTCACCGCGTCGTTCAGCCAGTCCTTCGCCAGGTCCCGCCGCTGGGCGACGGCCTCTGCGGCCTGGCGGACAACGTTTGTCGGGACGAAGACGGCGTCGAGGTCCCGGGTTGACCGGCCCACGTCGTAGGCGAGCGCGAGTGCTGCGCCTCCGACCAGGAAGACGTCGGCATGGACGTCACGGCGGCGAAGCTCGTCATTCAGTTCGTCCAGCAGGGTGATGATTTCGTCGCGGCCCAGTCCGACGCTCATGCCCGATCAAGCGCTCCGTCCGTGATGAACACTCCCCGTTTCCGGAAGGACAACGGCGACTCGACGAGCGCACGAGGCTGCATTCCCCGCAACGCTGTGACGAACCACCACGGTTCGGCCTCGCGCCGGGGATCATGGACCCACCCGGGTGGCCGCCAGGCATCACGCCGAGCAAGATGCTCGGCCAGAGCGGCCAACGCGCCGTCCACCCGCTGATCGCCGCTGGGGCGGGGAGGTGCCGCCCATATGGCTGCGGCGGCTTCAGTTCCGCTGTGCCGCAGAACGCTGGTGTAATCGTCGAGCAGCTGGAGCACAGCGTGCCGCCAGACGCTCAGTAGTGGGTATTTGTTACTTATCATGGCCGCCGCGATGGCCGCCGCGTCATCAACCGTACGAAACGAACGGTTCGGAGCCATGGCTGTATGGTACCCCCATACAGCGTCCGGTGTAGGTGTCGGCGGCTGTCGACCGAACGTGGGCTGTCGACCGGACGTGCCAGACTTGTGCCCATGACCGCCCCGGCCCCTGGCCCCGCTCCCGCTGACGGCTCGCGCGGCCTGCCCGTGCTGGAGATCGCGCGCTTCGACATCACACCCGGCCAGGAGCAGGGGTTCGTCGACGCCTACCGCTCGGTCGTCGGTGAGGTCACCACCTGCCCTGGTTTCCGATCGGTGCGGATGACCCGCGGGGTGGAGTCACCGTCGAGGTTCGTCCTGCTGGTCGAGTGGGAGAACCTCGACGCGCACCTGGTGAACTTCCGGGAGTCCGACCGCTTCGTCCGCTGGCGCGCGGCGCTGGGCACCTTCTTCGCCCAGCCGCCCACCGTGGAGCACGTGACCGACCTGCCGTGAGCACCTTCGTCAACTATTTCTTCTTCGCGCCGCTGTTCGCGACCTTCTTCGGGTTCCTGGGGTGGATGGTCCCCACCATCCTGTCCCGCGGGGCCGTGCCCCGCCGCCGCGTCGGCGTCTACACCCTGTTCTGTACCGGATATGCGGTCATCGCCGTCCTGAGTCTGTTCCTCCTCGTGCTGGGGACGCAGACGAGTACCAAAACCGTGGAGCCCGACGGCCAGGTCCACTTCGTGACCGGCGCCCGCAGCCATGAGGTGGTTCCGCTGCTGGGCACTGTCATCTCCTTCGCTGTCGTGTGGCTGGTCCGGCGGGAGTGGTTGCGCCGCCGCGGTGGCCGGTAGGGACACCCGCGACGGTCGGTCCCAGCGGCCGGTGCTGGTGGCCGGTGTTGGTGGCCGGTCCTGACGGCCGGTCCTGGTGCGCGGACACTGTTTGGGCGGGCGTTACGCTGGGCGTGAACGGGCAGGTCTCTGTGAGCGTGCCCGACCCAGGCGCGGTCCACGTCCGCGTCGATCGATCGCCATGAGGACTGCCCGATGCCTGCTTTGCGTTCCCGTACTACCACCCACGGTCGTAACATGGCCGGCGCGCGAGCCCTATGGCGTGCCACCGGCATGACGGACAGCGACTTCGGCAAGCCGATCGTGGCCATCGCGAACAGCTTCACCGAGTTCGTCCCCGGCCATGTGCACCTGCGTGACCTCGGCCGCATCGTGTCGGACGCGATCGCGGAGGCCGGCGGAGTGGGGCGGGAGTTCCACACGATCGCGGTGGACGACGGCATCGCGATGGGCCACGGCGGAATGCTCTACTCGCTGCCGTCCCGGGAGATCATCGCGGACAGTGTCGAGTACATGGTCAACGCCCACTGTGCCGATGCGCTCGTCTGCATCTCGAACTGCGACAAGATCACGCCAGGGATGCTGCTGGCGGCCTTGCGGCTGAACATCCCGACCGTGTTCGTGTCCGGCGGCGCGATGGAGTCCGGTCAGGCTGTCGTGTCCGGTGGCGTCGTCCGGTCCGGTCTGGACCTCATCTCCGCAATCGCGGCATCGGTGGACACCGCGGTCGACGACGCCGAACTGGACGCGGTGGAACGCTCGGCCTGCCCGACCTGCGGGTCGTGCTCGGGCATGTTCACCGCCAACTCGATGAACTGCCTGACCGAGGCGCTCGGGCTCGCGCTGCCCGGCAACGGGTCCACTCTCGCCACCTCCGCCGCTCGTCGCGACCTGTTCGTCCAGGCCGGACGGACCGTTGTGGACCTCGCGAAGCGCTGGTACGACAAGGACGACGACGCGGTGCTGCCGCGGTCGATCGCGACCCGGGCGGCGTTCGCCAACGCCTTCGCCGTGGACGTGGCCATGGGTGGTTCGACCAACACCGTCCTGCATCTGCTGGCCGCCGCGGTCGAGGCCGGCGTCGACATCACCCTCGACGACATCGACGAGATCTCCCGGACGGTGCCGTGCCTGTGCAAGGTGGCGCCGAGCTCGGACTACCACATGGAGGACGTCCACCGGGCCGGCGGCATTCCGGCCATCCTCGGGGAGCTTGACCGGGCCGGACTGCTGCACCGCGGCGTCCACACCGTCCACTCGGCAAGCCTTGCGGAGTTCCTCTCCCACTGGGATGTCCGCCGGCCGGACGCGGCTGGACAAGCGGTGGAACTCTTCCACGCGGCACCGGGCGGAGTGCGCACGATCGAGCCCTTCTCCTCGGTCAACCGGTGGGAGTCACTGGACACCGATGCGGCATCGGGTTGCATCCGCGACGTCGCGCACGCCTACTCGGCGGACGGTGGCCTCGCGGTGCTGCGCGGAACGCTCGCCCCGGACGGCGCCGTGCTCAAGACCGCCGGCGTGGAGGCCGGGCGGCTGACCTTCCGCGGCCCCGCGCTGGTACTGGAAAGCCAGGACGACGCGGTGGACGCGATCCTGTCCGGGCGGGTCCACCCGGGTGATGTGCTGGTCATCCGCTACGAGGGCCCGCGGGGCGGTCCGGGCATGCAGGAGATGCTGTACCCGACCACGTTCCTGAAGGCGCGTGGGCTCGGGCCTGCGTGTGCGCTGGTCACCGATGGGCGGTTCTCCGGCGGGTCCGCGGGGTTGTCCATCGGGCACGTGTCACCCGAGGCCGCGCACGGCGGTGCGATCGCGTTGGTTCGGGACGGCGACATCATCGAGATCGACATTCCGTCCCGCCGGCTGGACCTGATGGTGGACGCGGCGGAGCTGGCCGCGCGCGAAGCCGCACTGGCCGCGTCCGGCGGCTTTCGGCCGGCGGACCGAGTGCGTCCGGTGTCGGCCGCGCTGCGGGCCTACGCGGCGATGGCGACCTCCGCATCGACCGGCGCGGTTCGCGACGTCTCGCTGGTCGCTCCATAGGGAACCGGGGCCGGCGGGTGCAGGGCGCGCAGATAGAGCTATGACCGCGCGCCCTTGCACCGGTCAGGCCGGGACGCAGAGCGAGAGTGCGAAGTCGTCGCCCGGGTCGGTCCACCAGCGGACCATGGCCAGACCCGCGGCCGCGAACTCGGCGGTGAGCCCGTCCCTGGTGAACTTGGCGCTGATCTCGGTACGCATCTGCTCGTCCGCGGCGAAGGACACCGACAGGTCGAGCGCGCTGATCCGGACCTGCTGGCCGCGCACGGACCGCAGCCGCATCTCGATCCAGGAGTTCTCCGCATCCCAACAGGCCACATGCGCGAACCCACGCGGGTCGAAGTCCGCGCCGAGCTCGTGGTTGATGACCGACAGGACATTGCGGTTGAACGCCGCCGTGACACCGGCGCTGTCGTCATAGGCGGCGACCAGCCGGTCGGGATCCTTGACCAGGTCGGTGCCGAGAAGCAGCGCGTCGCCCTCGTGGAGCTGGGCGCGCAGGCTGGTCAGGAACTCGTGCCGTCGGGCCGGGGCGAGGTTGCCGATCGTCCCGCCGAGAAAGGCGACCAGGCGACGGCTGGCACCGGGCAGCCGGTCGGCACCGGGCAGCAGGTCGAGGTGGCACTCGAAATCACCCACGAGCGCGTGGATGGTCACCCCGGGGTACTCGCTGCGGATGGCGGTGGCCGCCCGGGAGAGCACGGTCTCGTCCACGTCGAAGGGCACGAACCTGCGCAGGTGGCCGCTGTTGCGCAGCGCGTCGAGCAGCAGGCGGGTTTTCGCCGACGTTCCGGAGCCGAGCTCGATGAGGGTGTCCGCCTGTGACATCGCGGCGATCTCATGGACGCAGCTGGTCAGGATGGCCCGTTCGGTCCGGGTCGGGTAGTACTCGGGCAATCGGGTGATGGCGTCGAAGAGCATGCTTCCCGTGGCGTCGTAGAACCACTTGGGTGGCAGTTCCTTCGGATCCGCCGTGAGCCCCGCCCTGACGTCGGTCGCGAGTGCCGCGGCGCGGTCGGCTGCGCTCAGGTGCCGATCGACGACGATCCGCGGGTCGGTCCCCATACCGGTGCCGGGACCGACCCGGGAATCGTCATCGATCGCGGAGCCCACATCGGTGAGATCGGTACTGGACGCTGTCATGGCTGCAACCTCCGGGAGCGCTTATGCGACCGAGAGTAACCGAATTCTAGATCAAACTACTAATGGTTACATCACGTGTGTCGGCGGTCAGCAATTTATGATCATCAAGGTCAATCCATCCGTCCGACTCATCGCTGGGCTCACTGGCTACGTGCACTCCGATGGCGTCACCATCGGTGGATACCCGGTATGAGAGGGTTTCACCCCAGGTCGTGGCGACGATCCGGCTGCCGTCGGTTGCCAGCAGGTTCAGTCGGGCCGCACCGTCGGTCCGACCCGCGGCGACGACCACGTCCGCCACGGCGTCGGCGAGGCTCGCGCCTGCGCTCAACCGCTGCCAGACCACGGCGGCCAACAGAGCCGAGTCGCAGCGCGAGTCGGGAACCGGGGCGCCCCGGTGGCAATCGAGCATGCGCATCACCACGTCGACGTCCACCCGTCCGTTGTGGCTGAGCAGATACCGGCCGTACGCGTAGGGCGCGGTCGCCGTCTCCTCGATCGGCATGCCGACAGTGGCGTTGCGCACTGCTCCCAGCACGCAACCGGACTGGACCGCGCCGGCGAGTGAGGCGAACGAGGCATCCGTCCAGATCGGGACCGCCCGCCGGTAGCGCGCCGGCTCGGTCCGCAGCGCGGGGACGTACCAGCCGACGCCGAAGCCGTCCGCGTTGATCCGGCCGTGCAGCATCCGTCGTGGCATCCACGCTTGGCGCAGCAGACTGTGCGGCGGATCATGCAGGAGTGCGGACAGCGTCCGCGGCGTCCCGAGCCAGGCCATATGACGACACACCAGCCTCAGCCTCCCATCTCGGCGTCGCGCGCGAGCCGGAAGCCGGCAAAGATCTGACGGCGGATCGGATGGTCCCAGTTGCGGAAGGTCGATCGGACGGCGCTGTGGTGCGTGGCCCAGGACCCGCCGCGCAGCACCTTGTAGACGTTCGGGGAGGTGCCCGCAAAGAACACCTCGCTGTACTCGCGGTACGGGAATGCACGAAAACCCGGATAACCCGAGAAGTCGCTGGCTGTCCACTCCCACACGTCACCGATCATCTGTTCGACGCCGTACGCACTGGCTCCGGCTGGGTACGCCCCACGTGAGCCCGGACGGGACGTGACATGGTCAAGGTTGGCCCGCTCCGGCGTCGGGTCGCTGTCCCCCCAGGGAAAACGTCGCGAACGCCCGGTGACGGGATCGTGCGCGCACGCCTTCTCCCACTCGGCCTCTGTGGGCAGCCGCCGCCGGGCCCAGCGGGCGTGCGCCTGTGCCTCGTACCAGCAGACATGCTGCACGGGCTCGTCCATCGGGACAGGTTCGTCGCGGCCGAAACGGCGCCGTACCCAGCTTCCCGCCTCGCGGCGCCAGAACTGCGGTGCCCGCAGGCCGGCCTCGCATCGCCACGCCCAGCCCGACGGCGACCACAGGCGTTCGTCGTCATAGCCACCGGCCTCGATGAAGGCCACCTGCGCCGCGTTGGACACCGGCAACGTGTCGATGAAGAACGCCGGGACGTACACGCGGTGCGCGGGTCGCTCGTTGTCGTAGGCCCAGGCGTGGCCTGGTGTGTCGCCATCGGTGCCCATCGTGAACTCACCGGCCGGCACCAGCACCTCTGTCGCGGGTTGCCGCCGCCCGGCCGGTGGGACACGGGCCTCACCGGTGTCGCCGATGACTGCGGGACCCGACCGGAGCTGGTGGGTGGCCAGCATCGTCTCGTCGTGCTGGTGCTCGTGCTGGAGCACCAGTCCGTAGACGAAGCCGTCCGCCAGCAGCCCGGTCGGCCCGGTTGGCCCGGTCGGCGATCCGGCCGGTGGCCGCGGCGGCGTGTGCAGTGCGTCCGGGGTGAGCCGCTCCAGGGCGTCCAGGACATGGCCGCGGACCTCGGCCAGGTAGGAGCGGGTCTGCGCCGGGCTGAGCAGGGGTAGGGCGGGCCGGTCCGCCCGGGGATGGCGGAACGCGTCGTAGAGCTGGTCGATGTCCGGCCGCAGCGGCGCCCTGCCCGCGGCCGCTCGCAGCAGCCACAGCTCCTCGTAGTTACCGACGTGGGCGAGGTCCCAGACCAGCGGCGACATCAGCGGTGAATGCTGTCGCCGCAGGTCGGCGTCGTCAAGGTCGGTGTAGGCCAGACTCCGCGCCCGGCTGTCCGCGAGCGCCCGGCCGATGTCGCCCGGTTGCGCGCCGTCGCTCGCCGTCACAGCGCGACCACACCGGCGCTGTCGGGAGCGGACACCTGTGCTGTCACGCTCCGATATCGGCCCCTCGCGCCACCTCCGCCGTCCCCGCCGTCCCCGCCGACCGCGTCGATCTCGGCACGCAGGAGGCCCTCCGGCCCGACGTCGGCCAGCCGGTCGGTGAGATCATCGGCGGGGCAGCGGCCCGGCTCGACATAGCTGTCGAAATACGCGTCGACGGCCGCGAGCAGGGAGGCGTCAGCGTCCATCCGGCCCAGAGCGTCTCGGGCCGCGCCCGCGCACACCCTGGCGGCCTGGTGCAGGGCGGTGTCGCTCAGCCCCACGAGGGCCGCGGTGACCCACTCGTCGGCGACGGGCACGCACGCATCGGCCGCGATGTCAGCGGCACGTGGGTCGTCGAGCAGCGCGGTGGTCACCGCGACCACCATCGGCCAGTTCCCGGCCGGGACCGCGTCGAGGTAGCGCAGCTCCAACCAGCCACGCGGGCGCACCGGTGGAAACACGGTGGTCGCGTGGTAACTCAGGTCCGTGGTGGTCGGTGGCCGCGGCAGCGGACCCTCGCCCGCCACCCAGTCGCCGAACGTCATCGTGGTCGGGGGTTGGCGGAACCCGCCATGCGGATCCCGAACCAGCATGATCCTCGCGGCCAGCAGATAGTCCGCCCATGCGGTTGCCGGGTCGGACCGGCCAGCGGTCGCCACCGGCCGGGTCCGGGTCGGATCGATCTCCGCCCACACCGCCTGCCGGGTCGAACAAAAGCCGGTGGCAGTCCCTGCCAGCACCGGGGAGGCCGCGAACATCGCCACGAGAGCGGGGCCCAGGGCATGGGCCAACTCGAAGCGTCCGGCCCACTGTGCCGTGGTACCCGCATTCAGGTTGACTTGGATGGATGCGGTCGAGCACATCATCGTCACCCCCGCTGACCCGCCACCGGCCCGGAAGTAACGCTCCATGGCTTCGTAGCGGGACGCGGTGAGATGGCGGCGCGGTGGTCGCAGCGGGTCCGTGCCCATCCCGACAAGCGCGAGGCCGGCATCCGCGAGCATGGAACGGACCCCGGCGAGGTCGGCGGCCGTCCGCGCCAGCGCATCCGAAAGCGGCAGCGGCGGTGCCGACAGCTCAAGCTGGCCACCGGGTTCGAAGGTGATCCGGGTTCCGCCTGGCAGGGTCGCATGCCCTGGGCTGCCGGTCGCCCCGGCGGACGGGCCGTCGCGCAGATCGGGTGGGCTGCCGGTCGCCCCGGCGGACGGGCCGTCGCGCAGATCGGGTGGGCTGCCGGAAACGACACCGGTGAGGGCCGCCATCGTCCGGGTGGGGGCCACCGGGCGGGACACCGATTCCGTGTCGACGACGAACCACTCGGTCTCGACGCCGACGGTTCCCCGCGGTTGCTCCGTCAGGCAGGTCAGGTGTGCGTAGCGATGGACGTCTGCTGCTGACCGGATCTCGTCATCGGTGCCACAGTGGTCGTCTTTCGGCTTACCTGACTGTGTCCGTGTCCGTGTCATGAACCCTCCAGGTCCGGACCGGCCAGCGTCGCTGGCCGCGGGTCGGTGCGGGTCGGTGCGGGATCGTGGGGTGCAGGTGCCGTGCGGATCGTGGGGTGCCGTTACGTCGTACCCCGATGTGGCAGCGGCGGCCCGAAGTTTTGGGTCCCTGGTGTTTCCTGCGCCGTATGTCCTGGCCCGTGTGACACATGGTCGGCCTTCTAGCAACGGTCTGTATCGGAGTCGCGGTTCGCGTGGGAGCCCGGTGGAGATATCCGGGACGTGGGTCGGCCGGTGTGATTTGTATGGGATGGTGGTCGCCGCGTCGCCGACTCGCTATCGCGGTGGCCGCCCGGCGGGTGGCCGGCCTGTCCACGGCGGAGGTGAGGGATTGTGCGCCATGCGGGCCGGTTCGGCCGCGACCTGGTCAGCCGGAGAGTGGTCGGCCGGAAGGTGATGATGGCTCGGGTGTCGCAGCAACATCGGGTGTCACAGGGACAGTGGCCAGGTCGGTCGGCGATGGCGGAGTATCGGCGCTGCCAGCAGCTCTACGTGGTCGAACGTAAGGACAGGGTAACCCGAGCGACCGTGGTCACCGGCGTCGTCGCCGGCGTAGCCGCGACCGGGGTCAGCGTGTTCGGCGTTCTGTTGAGCCTGTCCACATCGCTGATACTGCAGCTGGCCTTCGGTTCTGTCATCGTCGTGCTCGTTGTCGCGGCAAGCCGCTTCTTTCGATCTCCACCGGAAATCGAGTCGTGGCGGGAGGACGCCGAAGCCGAACGGCATGCCGCACGCGCGCTCGAGCGCCTCGCCCGTGCCGGGTACACCGTCCTGCACGATCGTGCTCTTCCCGGTTCCGCAAGCAACATCGACCATCTGGTCATCGGACCGTCCGGTGCGTGGGTGGTCGAGACGGACGCGCATCGCGGGCCACTGCGGCAGAACCGGGCCGGGCTCTGGGCGGGCAAGGTGCCGTTGCATCCCAGGCTCGAACTGGTCGCCTGGATGGGTGAAGAAATCACCGATCAGCTGGCCGCCGAGCTGCCGGCGGGTTTGCAGGTCTCCGTGGCGCCGGTGATCGCGTTTGCGCGCGCCGCGCCGCCGCACGGGCTCGCGGTGCTCGACGATGTGGTGTTGCTGCCGGCGACGGGGGTCGCTGATTACATTCTCACGGCTGGTGTCCTGCTGCGGCCGCTGGACGTCGCCGTGCTGGTGGACGCCGTCGAGCGGGTGTTTCCGGCCTATCCGGTGAACGGCCCGGAACCGACCTGGCCGACCATGTCCCGGTTGCGGGGTCTGCTGCGGCGTTGACGTGCGGCGCTGATGTCGCTCGTGGAATCTCTTCTGGATCTTTCTTGGACGGGGTGTCGGTCACCGCAAAGCCGTGCGCCGCGTGGCTGCCCAGCGGACCGATGATCCCCTGATATCGTCGGCGACCGGACAGACTTTTGGATGTTGAGCGGGCCATGGCCCTGTTCCCGGCGGGGACGGTATACCCACGGCGGCGTGTTGGGCCTGAGCCGGGATACCGCTGCCGGACCACATCCCACGTGGACAGTTGCGGCGTCAATGCGTTCGCGGGTGCTGGGTGCAACCGCTGAAGCACAGCTGAAACGGTCGCCTTTCCAGTGCCGTGAGAATTCCTTCCGATGTCGCCGAAATATCATTCACGGCAATGAAGAGAAATTGGGAATAGACGGGATAGCGGGCGCGCCGTAGGCTTTGGTTCAGGCCAGTCACCCCCTATTTGTGAAGCGCGGTCGAAGGGTGTGGAAATGGGTAAGAGAATACTTGTGCTGGACGCCGACGGAGAACTTCTGGGAAAGTTCGCCGACACCTACACGGCACATCTGTGGAGTCATTACAGGATTCTCGCTCCCGGCTTCGACGGACACGTCGAAGTGTTCGACCCGCATACCAGGACGTCGCTCGTCGTGGGAACCGACGAATGTCGGAGTATCATCTGGGGAAGGATCCAGAACACGTCGGTGCTCTGTGACGAGCGGGCTGATTCCGACGATCTCAGCCTGCCGGAGCAGTCGCTGGGGCAGCTGTCACGCCGGTCCGTGACACGCGCCTGGCTTACCGCAGGGGCCTGAACGGCGGCTGAAACCATTTGAACACCTTGAGCTATGTTCCCAGCTCCCCGGCGGCCGGCTGACGGTGTCCCGGCCGCCGGGTGAACCGACACCGATGGTGCCCGGTCCCCATGAGTGCCCTGGGGACGTGGGCCTCCGGCGGCGCGGAAGAACCATGATCGCGCCGTGGTCGGCCCTCAATGCGGCCTTCCGGTGTCGGGGCTGATGCGGGAGCGGCGGCGTGGGTAGCGGTGGTACACGGCCACCGCCATCCCTTACCCGCGCCGTCGTTCCCGTCTTTCGTGCTTTCGCGCCATCGGCAACCGACTGCCGTCACCGATCTGGCGGCGGATGACCAGGGAACCTGCCAGCAGGAAGAAAAGCAGCAGCACGAACGTGTTGGACGTACCCCCGTTCGAGCTGGTCAGCACCATGTCCACGCCGGACCGCAGAACCGCCCCGCAACTCGCGGTGATCGTGCGGTGCCCGGCCCGGTAGGTCGCGAACTGTACGACCGTGGAAAAACGACCACGGCTGTCCGCCGTCGTCTGTCCGATGATCTTGTTATCGTCCGACGTGATGACAACCGGTGCGCCCGACCCGCATCCCGCGCCGGTGGCGATCAGCGTGTCCCCGGCGGAGAGAATCGGATGGTCCAGCAGCAGCTCGCCGGGTATCGGGCTGCGTGGGGTAGGCGTGGGCGTCGATCCCGGAGTGGTCGGTGTGCACCTGCCCGACGCGGTTCGTACCGACTTCGTCGGGCAGGGCGTCGGCGGCTGTGGGCAGCGCTGTCCGGCGGGCACGAGCAGGCCGCCAGGGCAGGGCACCGACAGTTGCGGACAGCGGCCCGCGCTGTCCGGCAGGGCTCCGCCCGGGCAGGTGGCACCGGGCGTCGGCGTCGGACACGGCTGCCCGGCGGACACCGTAGTACGGTCGGCACAGGTCACCCGTTGCGGGGGGCATTTGTTGGTGGATGGTGCGGTTGATCCGTCCGAGCAGGTGACGATTATCGGGTGGCAGGTGCCGTTCGCGTCCCGGGTCTGTCCGCTGGGGCACGGCTGTGGCGGGCACTGGTCCTTTGCCGGGGCGGTTGATCCGTCCGAGCAGGTGACGATTATCGGGTGGCAGGTGCCGTTCGCGTCCCGGGTCTGTCCGCTGGGGCACGGCTGTGGCGGGCACTGGTCCTTTGCCGGGGCAGTTGATCCGTCCGAGCAGGTGACCGGTTTGGGTGGGCACTGTTCCTGGGTGGGTGCGGTTGATTCGTCCCAGCAGGTGACGGCTGTCGGCTGGCACGTGCCCTTGGCGTCCCGGGTTTGTCCTTCGGGACATGGTTGCGGAGGGCAATCCTGTCCACCCGGGACCACGGAACCGTCCGGGCACAGGCAGCCGTCTGACGTCCAGGTCGGACAGGGACTGGGAGTGCTTTCCGGGGTATCAGCTCTTGGAGTAATCACAACATTGCCGAACGTGGAGCCGAGCGCACCGTACATCGTCGCCGCAACAGCGGACGTGCGGACCGGTGTCGTCGCGTCCCCGGCCTGCGTCCCCAGGATGCCCAGCAGGAGCAGACCGGGAAGGACGAAGGCGAGTGCCATCCTGCCGTGTCGAAGACGTCGCTCAGTGGCTATCGCCGAAAATCGCATGGCGCCCCCGCCCCGCGAAAAGAGTGACGGTCTGTCGCGCACCGGACAGTGCGTCAGACTGCCGTCTCGTTCGTGAGATGTGACAGTAACATCAGCGGCACTACAAACAGTGGATTACCAGGGGGCGACCGTGGCCATTGTCGTGAAGATGACGCGGCGTGTTGCGGTACCGTTCGCCGTCCTGATGATCGCGGCGGTATTCGTAGTAGTTCCGTTAACGGGCCCAGCCCGTGCGGTGGATACCCGCGGTGCGGCCAACAGCGCAGCCGGTGCCGGGGCTGTCGTGCTGGATGCCGCCGTCAACAACGTATCGGTTTCCGGGCGGCGAATCGTGCTCGACCCCGGCCAACCCACCCATGTCGTCGTCGCAGTTCGTAACAATCGGAATGAGTTGGCACAGATACGGTCAATCCGGGTAAGCGGGTCGACGCTGGGGCTCACTTTCTTCGTCTTCGACACCGCCGTCAAGATGGATGTTCCCGCGGGCGCCTCGGTTACCTGGGAAGTCGACGTCGACATGGCTGAGCTGCGCGGACAGGCAATCGGGCTGTTGTCGATGGAGGTCGCCCTGCGGGACACGACGCGCGCAGTCGTGGCTTCGGCCAGCGGTATCGCAGACGTCCACGGTTCCCTGGTTTCGACCTACGGCATGTTCGGACTGGGCCTGCTGTTGGCGACGATCTTCCTGTGGGCCACGGCGCTGCTCGCGCTCGCACGCCATCGCCTCCCGCGGGACCGCTGGCGGCGGGCCGTGCGGTTCGCTCCGGCGGGATGCGGGATCGGCTTCGTGGCGGTCGTGAGCCTGTCGGCGCTGCGGATCACCCCGCCGTCGGCCTCGTCCGACCTGAGTTTCATCGCGGGCGCCGCTGGAATCGGGTTCCTGCTGGGCTATCTCACTCCCTCGCCGGCTCGCTTCCCGATCTTCCCGGAATCGCCGACCTCACCGGCATCCCCGACCGGGCCGGCCGACCCGGACCAGTGGTTCCCTGACGATCGTTCCCGGACTACCGATCGAGTCTGGGATCACGAGCCGGGTGTGCATTATGGTGAGCCTTCGTGACCGCCGATCTCGCGCTGCCTCCGCAGGCATTGGTAGCCGCTCTGCCGCGGTACACATTCGGGGCTGAACTCGGTCGTGGTGGATTCGGCGTCGTGTATGCGGCGCGGGATCCGCGTCTCGACCGGGATGTCGCCGTCAAGCATCTACCGAACCGGATAGCGGTTGATCCCCAGATGCGCTTCCGGTTCGGCGAAGAAGGACGCGCACTGGCCCGACTGAACCACCCCCATATCGTCACGGTGCACGAATACGCCGACGAAGAAGTAGCCGCCGGCGAGCTGGGCGTACCGGAACAGGTCTGTGCCCTCGTGCTGGAGTATCTTTCCGGTGGGACACTCTCGCAACGTTTCCGCCGCACCGGCCTCACCATGGAACAGTCCTGCGCGGCTATGCTGGCTGTTCTCTCCGCGGTCCAGGCCGCTCACGACCACGGACTGCTGCACCGTGACATAAAACCTGGCAACGCCATGTTCGACGGCCGTGGCGTGGTGAAGGTGACTGATTTCGGGCTGGCCCGGGTGATCGGCGGGGAGACCACGCTGGCCTCTCGGGACGGCCGGTTCGTGATTGCCGGTACGCCCGGGTACATGTCGCCGGAGCAGGCTCGTGGTGATCATCTGGATGTGCGCACGGACGTCTACTCGGCTGCGGCGATGCTGTACCACCTGCTCGCCGGCAGGCTGCCCTACCCCACCGACGGTGGGTTCCAGCAGTTCCGGGGCAGACAGGCGGCCGCCGATCCGCCACCGCCGGGGGCCGGGGTACCGGACGCGCTGGCGCGGCTGCTCCTTGGCGGATTGGCCCGTGACCCCGACCGCAGACCGGCCACGGCCGAACGCCTGGCCGAAGGCGTCGCGGCCGCGTCCAGGGCTTTCGGCCCCGGCTGGCTGGAACGGACAGGTCTGCCGGTGCGTGACATCTCCCCGGCGGTTCGGGCGGCCCTGGTGTCGTCGTCGGCTTCCGGGTCGGTGCGGCGCGACGAGTCCGCGCTGTCCACACGACTGGTAACGATCATTCCGAGTCGGCTGGACGAGCAGCCGTCACCGGGTATCGGCGACCTGGACTACGCGTCCCTCGTGCCCGTACCCGAACTGGCAGGTCGGGGCACAGGACCCGGACCCGGACGTGGACGTGGACCCGCCCGTGAACGGGGTCATCACGCGGACCCGGCCGGGCTTCCCCCTCGCCGGCTGGCCGGGGTCGCCGGGGTAGCGGCCGCGCTGGTTGTCCTGGTCGCGGTGCTGTGGCCGTCGTCGCGGCCAGCGGTCGGCACGGATCCCGCCGCCGCCGGCGTCACGGTTGCCGGAACGACGCCGCCGGCGGCCGCGCGGATCGACCTGGCCGAGCCGGTGGACATCCGCGGCACGGCGGTGGAGTCCGGAACGCTGAGGGTGAGCCTGAAACTGTCGGTGGCCGGCATCCCGCTGGGCACCGCCACCGGCGAGCCGGTCTTGGTATCGGCCGGGAAGCTCTGGCAGGTGCCGGTCACCGCTCCACCGCTCACCCGCTGGCTGGCGGGAGGGGCCGTCCGCGGGCAGGTGACGCTCAACCGGCCGAACGGAGGGACGAGCGTCCAGGATGTGACGATCGAGCCGCAGCAGACACCCCTGGCGAGCGCCATGGGTGCAGGCGGGGTGCTGGCAGCACTGTTCGCGCTCGCCTACCTGGAATCGACCCGTCGACTGCTGCGCAGCGGTGACCACCCGCGGTCCGCGATGGTCGCGGCGGCTGCCCTCGGGGCCGTCTTCGGCCTCGGCGCCTGGCTCTCGGCGGCCACCTTGAGCCGCCATGTGCCGGTCACGGCCGCGGGCGTGTGCTGCATCCTGCTCGGCGTGACCGCAGCCGTCGCAGCCGCCGTCGCGACCCGCCCACCAGCCTATAGATGATCTTTTGGGTGGTACCTTGACTACCATCATGACCTTGACAGAACAAGGTCAATATGGATGTCGCGATCGTAGTCATCGAAGGGTGGGGCCGTAACCCGTGAAGCCAGATGCCCGGTTCTGAACTCGCCCGACGACTGTTCGTCCCGGAGGAACGGTGGGGTTGGGAGTACGTCGACCCCGGCGTGAATCTGCATCCTCTCCATGACCGGCCGCCGGTCTGGAATGAGCCATCGCCGCCGGATACCAGAAGTTATGAAGACGATCTCGCGAACCGCATGCGTAAACTTCCTAAGAACCTTATTATTCCTGGTTTTCTCCTATTGTGGAGTTTGTGGTATTTTTTCGTTCGAAACCCAGATACAGACAACATTTTTTATGTTACAGTCGCCGGTGCGTGGATCGGATTTCTTGTTTTCCAGATCGTCCGCCTCAAGCAGAAAATCGCCCGGGAAAGGGCCGGTTGGCAGGCTCATCGTGATGCCGAGTGGGAAAGGTACCAGTCGGCTACCGCCGGTTGGCGGGCGGCGGTGGAAAGCCATGAGGCGGCCGATCACGCCCGGCGGGAGGCGGCGCCGCTGTTCCACCCGCTCGCGCCTCGGCCGACCGCGAGCCGGATCGACGTCTTCGGTGGCACCCGGGACGGATGGGCGAGTCTGCTGGCGACCGTCGGGGCCTCGGTTCTGTCGGCCGGCGGCGGCATCCTCCTGCTCGACTTCAGCGAGCGTGGGATCGGAGGCGGGATCGCCCAGCTCGCCGCCGTAGCCGATTGTCCGGTTACCGGGGTCGATCTTCCTGGCGATATCGGCAGGCTTGGGCTTCTGCATGATATCGATCAAGAGGATGTCGCGGAGCTCCTCGCGGATGCCGTTGACACTGCCCGCCGGGGTGGTGATGATCCGACACTTCGGGTGCTTGACGCTGAGATTCTCGCGACCGTCGCCACCCGGCTGGAACGGCCGCTGACGTTCACCCGTCTCGCCGCGGGCCTGCGAGTGCTGCAGGGTCGCGACCACGCGGACGGTAGCGATGTCCTGTCACCCGAAGAAGAGGCCGCCATCGCCAGCCGGATGGACGCGCTGGGCGGAGGCGAGCGGATTCAGAATGAAATCCACTACCTGCGGGCGTGTCTGGAGCGGCTCGCCGGCCGGGAGGAGACGGCGGCGGTCGCCACACCGCAGCCGTGGTGGCCGGTGCACGGGCTCCGGGTCATTGCCACTTCGAGTAGTGATACTTCTACCGTTCGTAAGGAACTCGCCGACCGGGTGTTGTTCCACGTAGTCCTGCATCAGCTCCGGCGCCATCGTGGCGATGCCTCCGGGGACCTCCTGGTAGTCGCGGGCGGGGACCGGATGGGACTGCCGGCGCTGGAAAACATGGCCAGACATGCGGCCAATGCCGGTATTCGCCTCGTCAACCTTTTCGAACATCTCGCGGACGGCACCGAGCGCCTCATCGGTGCCGGCGACAGCGCTACGCTCATCATGCAGCTCGGAAACGCGAAGGAAGCCGAGACCGCCGCAGAGTTCGTCGGCCGCGGGCACACGTTCGTCATCTCGCAGGTGACTCGGCAGGTCGGCAGCAGCCTCACCACTGGGACCTCAACCAGCGAGGGAGGGAGTGTCACCGTCTCCGAAACCGAGGGCAGAAGTGGTTCACGAGGGAAGGGTGGACGGCCGAGCAGCTGGAACCGGTCGGTCACGGTCGCACTGTCGGAGTTCTGGCAGAATACTGAAAGTCTGTCGACCACCGATTCCCGCCAGGACGGTGCAGTCATGCAGCGGGTCTACGAGTTCAGCGTCGAGCCCACACAGATCCAGCGGCTCCCACCGACCGCGTTCGTTCTGGTCGACTCATCACTGGGTGATCGTCGAGCCGCCCTTGGTGACTGCAACCCCGGCATCATTCTCCTACCGAGGGTCGCATCCACCCCTCGCCAGGCCGTACCGCCGGCGCCGCAGCAACAAAGGGTGCCACCGACCATCGACGCGCAGGTTGTTCCGCCGAGTCTGGCGGCGGGAGATGCCGTCGATCAACCCGAAATGATCATCCTGGCGAAACCGTGGGAGCCCGATGGCGGGTAGCGGTGTCTGTGTCTGTGTGTGCACGAGTATCGGTGCTTTTTTGACCGAACGCTGCTACAGTGACCCAAAACATACGGGTTAACTTTTACGATCATGAACACAGGGGAAACCATGGACGTCGCTGCTGCTGACGGTGGTTCCGGCGCCGTCGCTGGAATCGCGATACTGCTCCTGATCATTGGTAGTACCGCGTTTTATTTCATTCCGACAATTATCGCTGTGGTACGCAAGCGGCAGGTCGCGTCCGTACTTGTGATCAATCTTTTCCTCGGCTGGACCCTCGTGGGATGGGTTGTCGCCATCGCCCTCGCAGTGAGCAATAGCGGCACTCCGGTACAGGTGAACGTCAATCAGGCCGGGTACATCCCGCCGGGTGGATACCCACCGGCCGGGTACCCGCCGCAGGGCGGCTGGCAGGATCCGAACGCATACCCGCCCGCGCAGCAACAGCAGCAGCTTCCCCCAGGCGGCTGGCAGACCCCGCAGGCAGGCTGGCAACAGCAGCAACAACCCTGGTCAACAGATCCCGGCGAGCAGAACTCCCCGCGTTAAGAATCTGGTCGCACGGCCTTTGGCCTTGTGCCCGGTTTTTGGGCCTCCGGCCGTGCGAAGAGAACCATGTTCGCACGGCCTTTGGCTTTGTGTCCGGTTTTTGGGCCTCCGGCCGTGCGAAGAGAACCATGTTCGCACGGCCTTTGGCCGGCTAGATCTCCCGGGAAAGCGGCCCATAGGGGAAGGTGTCCATGACGCCCCCTGGGGTGAATCCGTCCTCATCTGAAGACGGGGTGTCGACGGTGAACCCGTCCGGTCCGTACCGGTGCGGCGGGCCGTAGCCGCTGACTTGGTGCTCATCCAGGTACTGGGCACGCTGGTCTGCTTCCGGACCGTCACCGGTATATGCGGGGTCGACGTCCTGGTCGTCATCGTCGACCAGGTCCGGGTGGTCATAGTCGGCCAGCAGCTCCGGGTCGACATCCTCGGGAAAGAGATTGACGTTGTCGATCTCGCCGTGCATCTTCGAGCCGTTGAGGACCACCGGGATCTCCAGATCGCCGACGACGTGCTCGACGTAGAACGCACGGTTGCCGATCAGCCACAGTGCGAATCCTGGATCAAGCCTCGGCAGCATGTCCGAGGCGACGTCGGTGAGGTCCAACGCCCGCTGGGTGTCCGGGATCTGATCGGACGCCTGCTTGTACAGGATGCGGATCGCTGTTTCGGCGAGCAGGCCCTTGGCCACCTCGACCGAATCCGGGGATGCCGAGAGCAGGTCCGAGATCCGGTGCGCGACGATCGCGTTCGCACAGCCCCACTGGCGGGCGAGCTTCTGCTGCGCGGACAGCCGTCGGACCAGGCCTGCGAAGCGCATCAGCCGCCAGCACTCGTCATAGACGACATAGCGTTGAACGCCGTCTTGGCGCATCAGCGCCGCTTCCATCCATGCCTGTGCGCATGTCATGATCAGAGCGATCATCTCGTCGGAACCCTGGACCCGCTCGAGGTTGAGCACGGCGATCGGCCGATCGAAGTCCAGCGGGGATGTGGTCGGGCCGTCGAAGAGCCCGCCGAGTGCGCCGTGGGTGAGCCGGCGCAGCGTCAACGTCGCATCCCGGGAGGAGTCCCGCAGCTCGGTGGCGGTCACCGGCAGGCCCGAGCAGTCGGCGTCGGTCGGGTTCGTCATCGCGTCCAGGACGTGCGGCAACAGCGGAACAGCCTGCCGTTCGGTGGACGCACCGGTGATTTGCCGGGTCACGACGTCGAGGGCGAGATCCACGGCGGTGTGCTCGGACGGGGTGAGCGGCACGCCCTTCGCGGTCTCGATCAGCGAGGAGAGCAGTGCCGAACGTGCCCGCTTGAGCTCCCGCGCCCAGTCGGCGTCGGTCATCCCGGCCGGCCGGGGCGGGGCGTCCAACGGGTTGAGCCGGGTGGACAGCCCCGGGCCGATGTAGGTCGGCTCGCAGCCGAGCCGGCGTGCCAGCCGGGTGTATTCGCCCTTGGGGTCGCAGGGGACCGCAGCCTGGTAACCGAACGCGGCTCCCCGCGAGATCAAGGTTTTGAGCAGGGAGGACTTGCGCGAGCCGACCGAACCGAACACCGCGAAGTTCGGGTTCTCGATGACCTGCTGGCGGTAGAGCTCGAACACGTCGAAGACGAAGGAGTCGCCCGACCAGACATGGCGCCCGATGTACATGCCCGGGGCGCTGAGACCGGCGTCCACAACGAACGGGTAGATGCCGGCGATCTGCGCGGTCGTCTCCATGTGGGACGGCAGCCGTAGCTTGTGGAAGATCCGGCCGGCGTGCGGTCCGACCAGGCGCGGCGGTTGCTCACCCCGGCGCAGCGCCGTCCGTGCCCGCCGGATCGCCGCGCGTTCGGCTCCGGCGGCGGCCCGCTCGGCCCGCGCCGCCTCACGTTCGCCCCGTTGCGGCTCCCTCCGCTCGCGGCGCGTCTCCCGGTCCGTTCTGGCTCCCTGCGATCGGTCGACCGTCATGACACCCCCACGGCCAGCGGCAGCGCGGCAACGCTGAACCCCTGGTCCTGCTCGCCGACCAGCCGGACCATCTCCAGGCGGCTGCGCGACGCCAGGGTCTCGGCCTCGCCACATGCCTCAGCCAGACCGTCCAAGTCGTCCGCGGAAACGGTCACGAACCCGTGGAAGCGGAACGCACCGAACCCGGCGATGAGTTCCTGCTCGCGGCGCTCCACCTCGGACGCCTCGGCCATGTCACGTTGAGTCGTTACCTTGCCGACCTTGTCCCGCATCTGCTGCTCCCCGAGGTGCGCCATCCGGCGGCGGTTGACCGTCTTCTCGGCCTTGCGGCCAGGCATCGGCTCGACGACGAGGGACACAGTTCGCCGGCAGGTCGTCTCCATGAGCAGCGGCGCGAGGAATGCCGCCGGGGACGGGACCCGCGGCCAACCGTTGATCCAGTATGTGGTGTGGAACCCGGAGTCGGTCCGGTAGTGGTCCCAGGCGGCGACCGCGCGGACCGGGCCCGCGATCGCCGGATCGATACCCGACGGCAGGCCCGCGAGCCCACCCGCCCGGTCGGACGCGGCACCGCCGCGAGCGTCGATCATCTCGATCGAATACGGATCGTAGGTGGTGCGGATCACCGCGGCCAGGGCTCGCGGCGGCAGCCAGCCGACAGTGTTGATCGATGCTCTGGCCAGCGCGGCCTCCATGGTCCGCAGCTCGCCGAGCAGCACCGTGCAGGCCGCGTGATCACCACCGCCGGCGCGTTGGATCGCCCGGCGCACGTCACGGGTCCGCAGTTGGAAGGACAGAAAGGTCTCGTGCCGCCGTGCCACCGGACCGGCGGCGTCGATGACTTCCTGGTACGCCTGCGCCGCCCAGGAGCTGTCATGGTTCCCTCGCACCCGCCAGTGCCGTTGCAGCTGGTCACCGGAGTCCGGCAGGGTGCGCTCCAGCCACTGGATCCGTGACAGCCGGCCGCCGCCGATGGTCAGCCCGGCCAGCAGCTCGCCCCAGGCATCCACCCTGGCCTGCTGGTCTCCGGACTCGAGCAACGCGAACTGGCTGCCCTGCACCTGCAGGACGGCGGTGAACGTCCCTCGTTTGACGTCCTTCACGATCGCCACGTAACGGCTGTTGCCAACCGGCACCGACAGCATCACCAGGGATGACAGCGGCCCTGGCAGCGCGGTCTTGGAGAGGTGGTCGGCGTCGTCGCCGGTCCGGAACAACGCCCCGCGGAACACCGTCTCGCCCATCACCTTCTGCATCGTGAAACCGACAAGGATCGGCACCCACTGATCGAGGTTACGGTCGTCGACACGGACGAACGCGATGAACCCCAGGGCGCCCGCCAGCGCGAGCCACCCGGGAGCCAGTATGACCGGGGACCGCAACGCTCCGAGGATGCACAGCATCACCCCGACCATCAGCCCGAGCTGCGGCCAGCGCATGCCCAGCAGGATCCCGCCGCGTTCCAGCGGCCCGAAACGGTATGTGCGTTCGGCGACCACGCCCGACTCAGCTTCTTCCGGTACGGGTGGGGTGAATCGGCGGCGTCGGGGTGGTCACTTTGGGCGATGCCGCGGCCTTGGGTGGCACGGCGCGGGGAATCGACGCTCGGGGGACGCGCGCGGAGGTGCCGCCGCGCGGCGCGGAGCCACCGCCGGTGGCCCGTGCCGCGGTCTGGGCCGGCTGGCCACCGGCGGCTTGAGCACCGACGGCCTGAGCACCGCTGGTCTGGCGGGCACGGGCGGTCGGTGTGCCGACCCGTGTCGCCGGGCCGGTTGAGGACCCGCGGCGGTTGCCCGCCCTGGCCGTGCCACCGGCGCTGACCGGGGCGAGATCGCCGGTGACGGGCCGGCCCGCGTCTACCCCCGACCCGCTCCGTTGTCGGCTCTGCAGCCGGCCGCCGATACCCCGGAAGGTCTCCCGCGACGACGAGCCGAGCAGCGCGCCCGCGCCGTGGCCGAACGTTGCCGCGCCGCGCTTACTCGCCGAGCCGATCGCCTGCATGATCTGAACGTCGGCCATCCCGATCACATAGAGAAGGGCGAGCGGTGAGAAGACCGCGGCGGCCATAATCACAATGCCGCTGAGAATCGTCAGTGTCTGGTCCATGGCTGATCCGGTCGCGTCGCTGGCAATGCTCGAGCCCAGGGTGAAGATCGCATAGATGACGGGCTTGGCGAAGACGAGCGCGGCGAGGATTTCCACAGCTCGCTTCATCCAGTTGCGGGTCGACATCGCCGGCTGCCCGGCCAGATACAGCGGGATGAACACCGCAACCACGATGATGGCTACTTTGCGGATATAGAGAACCAGGAAGAGCGCGAACGAGAACAGCGCGACGAGCAGCGACAGGACCATGTCGAGAGCGAAGTTGCCCTGTTGGGGGAGAGCTCGAAGCTGGGCCACCAGGCTTGCGCCCAGCGGCGCGCCGTCGCCGAACGATTCGGAGATGCCGTCGCTGGCGGAAAGCAGCATCTGCAGGAGAGCCAGCACGACGAAGGAGCCGATGATCGCGGTGCCGGTGGATGCGAGAGCGCGGCCGAGAATGTGCGGGTCCCCGCGCACGGCGCCGACAATACAGGCACAGATGAACAGGCCGGTGACCACCAGGATCGCCACACCGAAGACGATGTTGTAGTTCCTGACGACGTAGTCCTGGTTCAGGTCGATCGCGGTCTTCTGCGCCGCGAAGCTGAACACGGATGCCGACAGGTCAGCTGCCATGTTCGCGAACGCTGTACCCACCGAGTCCAGAAAGCCCCCGGTCCCGTCTGAAACGGTATCTTTGAGAGGAGTGAACGGATCAAAACTGATTGCAATTACATTAACGCCATCGACCTGGGAACTCATGATCCAGGGCCTCCCACGTATGTGAACCGCTGGTATCCCTCGGCAGCCCTTTCGGTTATGACGGGACCGCCTGGACCATCGTTAGCATCTGTGATTTTCCAGTCATTGTTGAACCAGGTTACTGCGCATATATCGGTTCCCCAGCGTGCTTGGGGAAGGAGATTTACGTCAGTATTTTCGTAAGCCCCAAAACTGGCTGAAGACCAAATTGAAACGGTTACAGTGTCGAGTGTTTTCTGCTGAACTTCGAATCCGAGAATACGAGAGTTGAAGCTGATTTTCGGATCGTTAATCGACGTTGCACCATAGCTGGTTGAATTCTTTTTGTCAACTTCAATAATGCGATTTGCGAGCTTGCTTACCACTGTCGTTTCGGATATTGATGTCAATACTGCATGTATGCGCGACGGTTCCCGATTACGAGCGAAGGAGTAGGCGGCGACGTAATTGCCGCAGGCGCTTATGGCGCCGGCTTCGGTGTGGGGGTAGCCGACCGGAATCCCGAACTCGTTGGTGCGGGTCGGCATACCCGGCAGTGGGCGTCCGGCCGGTGTCGCGGTGGCGGGTGTCTGAGGCGGGCTCGTCCCGGGCCGGCTGGTACTGCCGTCGCTGGGCCTTGGCACGACGGCGGTGGACGCCTCCGCATCCGGCTGGGCGCTTCCCACCGGCTCGACTGGTGCCCGGGCAACGGGTGCGCTCGACGCGGGAAGCAGGTAGCGGCCGATGAGGATACCGATGGCGAGCATTGCTACGCCGGTTACCGCCAGGAGGGCGACAAGACTGCGCGGAGCCCAGTCAGGCTCGTTGACCAACGTCCCCTCCCTCGGTGTGACAGCCTTGGACGTGCCTGCTCGGCAACGACAGCCGACCCATCATCCCAATATCGGCCGGTCGGGATGGCAGGAACGGGTCAGAACGGCCACGGCGGGGGCGTCTGGTCGTGGTCCCCGGGGTCGAGGGTCCGGACGACAGCCGGTCTGTCCAACGCCTTGGGCTGGTCCGGGGTGCCGGACGACGCGGTCGCTCCGGTCGCGAGGAAGAAGTTGACGACGGCCGCCGCGGCGCCGACGAGGAAGGCGAGCCCGAAGCCGGCGAGCACACCGCTCTTGCCGATCGTCGAGGCGCGGTCGAGGCCCATCCGCTCGCCGAGTGCCCAGGCGATGCCGCCGAGAAGCACGGCTGCGACGGCTGCGATCACGGCATACGCGGCGAGGCCGTTGACGAGGTCCTTGAGCGCGTTGATCCCAGGCGCTTTGGAGTCGTCGGGCTTGACCTGGACCTGGGCGAGGACGACCGTTACCTGCGCGGTCGCGGTATGGACGATCATTGCTGTTCCCTTCCTGGGTTCAGGTCGGCGCGCAGATCGTCGGATGATACGCCCGGAACTGAGCTGCGATCATGTATAGCGTGGCTGTGCACGGCAGCTGTGTCGTCGGTCTCATTGTTGTCCACGCTGATGTCATCCGGGTCACGGCACGCGTCAACGACGGTTGCGGCCAGTCGGAGAAACGCCCGCCGGCTGCGCCACCGCAGTCGGGAGAACGGAATCGGAACGGCGTTGCACTGCCCTCGACCAGCGTTGTCTCCTTGCTTGGCGCTGTTTCCCGGACGGGTACGCAGCGCCTCGGTAACAGTGTCATCCAGCCGCGTGTCATAGGGGATACGAACCATCGCGTCCACCCGCCGAGCCAGCTTGGCCGCAGCAGACCGGGTCTGAGGCGACCACCGGCCGCGCCGCACCGACAGTGCGGCGACGATCACTGTTGGTGCCGGGCCGCCGTGGCGCGTCCGAGGACCGTCTGAGCCGCGCAACGCGGCTGCCGCCTCGGCGAGATCGCCGGGGAGTGCCGGCACGACCAGAACGATGACGCCGGCTCCGCCGAGCGTGAGCGACGCCAGCGGCGACGTCCAGTCGAGCGGGGCGTCGACGAGCACCAGCGGGTAGACCGGCTCCAGCGTGCTGAAGGCCGAGGCGAGTACCTGGGGGGTGAGCGGGCCGGGTACCCCGGCCGGCACCAGCGCGGGTGGGTGCGTTGCGGTCTGACCGGCCGGAGCAGGCGCGGCAGCCCGTGTCCGGTCAGCTGGGGGGGCTGCCGCCACAGCGGGTTCGCTCGGTCTGCAGGCGGGCAGGACGTCCAGACCCGCGCTGTCCCCGCTCGGGTATGCGTCGTCGGTGCCACCATTGATCAGCCAGCGGAGTTCACCGACCGGTCGTGCCGCTCCACCCCGGCGGGCCCGATAGGAGATCGCGTCCGCGACGAGGTCGCTGACGGTCGCTGACGGGCATGCGCCGACGCGCTCCGCAAGCGGGATTCCGAACGCGGTGTCCAGGCCGTCGTCGGTCGTGTCCGCGGTGCGTTCCAGATCACCGGAGAGGTCGACAGCGACTATGGGTTCAGCGCGGACAGCTGCGAGCGTCAGGCCGATCATCGCCGTCACGGTGGTGCGCCCCGAACCGCCGGTCAGCGCAGTGACCGCCACCCGCCAGGAGCCTCGTAGCGGTGCGGAGGCCCGGTCGGCGAGCGATTCCCGAATGGGAATCTCCTCCCACGGCTCCAAGGCTGCGACGTCATCCCACGGTTCCTGCCAGGGCCACAGCTCCTGGCTGCTCGGGTGTCGGGGCACCACCGCGGGTAGACGCGCGGACTCCGCGGACTCAACGGGCTGTACTGACTCGGCCGGCTCAACGGGCTGTGCTGGCTCGACGGGCTGTGCCGGTCCGACCTGCTGTGTCCGCGCTGCCGGCGCAGCCGCGGACGAAGCATGATTGCGGCGCCTTCTGCCATCCAGGCGCACGACGCTGGGCCGGCCGTCGGTGGAATCCGGCGGGCCACCGCCGGCCGGGTGTGAGTCGCCGGCCGGTGGGGGTGACGGGTCCGGTTCCGGCGCCGCAACCTGTTCGACTGCCGCAACCTGTTCGCCTGCTGTGGTCTGTTCGACTGCTGCGGCCTGATCGGGGAGCACGGGCGTGGGGTTGTCGGTGGCCGGCAGGCCTGCCGTGTCATGCAGGAGGAACGTCTCGGCCTGGCGGGGGTCGTCGACCGCGGCGCGGTCCTCATCGTTCGGGCCACCGCGCAACCGGCGGCGCAGGCGACCGCCCGCCCGTCCTCCCCCCGCCGGGTCCGCACCGCTGCCGCTGCCGGTTCCGGGGCCGCTGCCGGCAGCCGACCTGGGCGTCGGGATCGGGTCGGTGGGGGCCGCGCCACGGGTTGTCGAGGCCGGACGTGGGGTCGGCGCGGGTATGCGGGCACCGATCAGTGAGACGGGACGTGCGTCGCCGTCCTCACCGTACGGTTCCTGCGATACATCGGTCACGCGCTGTCGACCTCCGTGGTAGTCTCCGGCTGGTTGATGCCCATTGCCGTTACTTGTGGTTAGTTGGTTCGAGCTTTGAACGGATCGATGTAACACGAGCAGTTCAAGTATGACAAGGCCCCTTCGGGGCTCGTCACGGTGCCTTGCGTGGGTGTAACTTCCGGCGCCAGCGACGATGTGCTCGGGAAGGGGGTCGTCGCGTGGCACAGGAAGGCGTCCCGGTGGCGGCGTTCGCGGTAGGCAGAGATCCAGCGGACGATGACGTACTGACGGTCGACGAGCTTGTCGCGTGGTTGCGGCTCTCGGAGAGCACGGTGCTCAAGCTCCTGTCCGAACGGGAGATCCCGGCCCGCAAGGTGGGGCACCAGTGGCGCGTCCGCCGCGGCCGGGTCCGGGACTGGCTGGACGGCAGGGAGTGATCTCTCCTGGCTCGTCCGTCGAGTCGCCGCCATCCCGGCGGGCGTCCAGGATGATCGTGATCGTGATCGCGCTGCTGCTGCTGGGGGGTGGCGGGCCCGCCTGCTCGGCGATCCGCGACGTCGCGGCTCGGGCGAGCGCAGGCCCGCCCACGACCGGGCCGCCGCCGGCCGCGAACGTGCCGCCCGGCCCTCCCCTCGCCACCGCTTCACCGCCGGCCTCCACTCCGCTGGACACCCATGATCCTGCAAGTGTCGCCGCGGACTGCTTCGTGCGCTGGCAATCCTTTGACGCGCGGGTCGACAGCGGGCCGAACGCCGGCCTCCCGCGTGCCCGCGACTGCATGACCCCGGACTTCTTCGCCCAGCTCAGTGGGCAGGGCCTCGGCGACGACTCCGCGCAGGGACCGACCAGGGCATGGCTCGAGCTGCAGGCGGCCGGCACCCGGTCCACCGTCGTCGTCCTGGCGACATCCCCGCTGGGCGGTATAGACACCAAGGCGACCGGTCGGGTGGTGCTGCTGCTCAACGTGCGGCGCACGACAGTGAGCGACCACACCGGCGACCGGGTGGAGACGGTGTCCAACCCGCTCCTCACACTGCTGCGCCAGACCGACGGCACCTGGCTCGTGGCTGCGGCGGCTCTCGCGAACTCCTACGGCGATGCGCCGGGCCGGTAAACCATGGCTTCGGGAGCGGGTCGCGTGTATCGGCGGCAGTGGCTGCTGTGGACCGGTGTGGGCCTCATGGGCACCATCATCGCGTTCGTCTTCGTGGTCATGGCGGTAGTTGTGATCATCGCCGGGCCCTTCATCGGCACCAACGGCTCCGGCCGGAGCCGGGTCATCACCAATGGGGACGGTATCCCACCCGAGTATCTGCCAATGATCATCGATGCGGCGGCCAACGCCGGCTGCAGTGAGGTCACCCCGGCTGTGCTGGCCGCCCAGCTGCACCAGGAGTCCGGCTTCAACCCGAGCGCCCAGTCCGGCGTCGGTGCGATGGGTATCGCCCAGTTCATGCCCGGGACGTGGGCACTGCACGGCCACGGGGATGTGTGGAATCCGGCCGATGCCATCCCGGCCGCGGCCCGTTACGACTGCGCGGTGGCCGCGTCCGTGGCGTCGGTTCCCGGTGATGCGCAGGAGAACATGCTCGCGGCCTACAACGCGGGGCCCGGCGCCGTACTGGCCTACGCGGGCCTCCCGCCGTATCCGGAGACCCGCAACTACGTGCGGACCATCCTTGCGCGGGCCCAGGTCTACGGCGATTCCGTCGCGACCGGCGCCCCGGTGTCCGCCGCGGCCGTCGCACCGGTGGTGGCGTTCATGCGTTCCCAGCTCGGCAAGGCATATGTGTGGGGTGCGACCGGGCCGGACGCCTGGGACTGTTCGTCTCTGGTCCAGGCGGCCTACGCCCGGATCGGGGTGTCGCTGCCGCGGGTCACCGTTGACCAGATGCGGGCCGGGCCTATCGTCGCAGGGGTGGATCCGCAGCCCGGCGACCTGCTGTTCATCCCGGGTGCGGACGGTACGCCCGCGGCCCCCGGCCACGTCGGGATGTACGTCGGTGACGGGCGGGTGATCGCTGCGAAGGGTGCCCGCTGGGGCGTCGTCGAATCGGACCTGTCGGACTGGACGTCGATCGTCGCGGTGACGCGTCCGCTCGCCGGTCCGTGAGTGCGCGGGCGTCCTCATGCGACAGCGGTGACGAAGTGTGAGATTCCGTCCGCGATGCTTCCGAGCAGACTGACCGCCGACTGGACCAGACCGGCCGCGTCGGCGGGTGTGTTCGCAACGTAGAAGATCACAAATGCGATTGCGCACATCGGTGCGAGTTTCTTCATGCCAGACCTCGCGGGAAGACGGGGTGGACAGGCGCCGTCCACGATGACCGGAGCCTGTCGCTACTCACGGTGATCCGACACGCTGACAACTCGTTTGAGTAACCAGGTGGCTACCGATGGTGCATTCTGTCCGGACCGCCGGGTGACGTCGATGACCGATTCAGCTGTTTCATCGGTTTGGCTTCAGTACGGTGGAAATAGATCCATCGGTAGCGATTCGTCGGACCAGACCGTCGTACTGCGTGACGTAGACCGCGCCGGTACCGTCTACGGCCACACCGGTCGGGCCGTAGACCCGGGCTTCGCGGGCGTCGCCCCCGTCGCCGAGGACCGTCGCGGCACGTGCCCCGGCGACGGTGCTGATGCGGCCGGTGGCTGCACTCACCAGGCGGATGGCGTTGGTCCCGTAGTCGGCGATGTAGAGGTCGCCGTTGGGTGCCAGCGCGATCCCGGCAGGCCCGCCGAGCGCGACATCCGTGGCCGGGGAACCGTCGCCGATGCTGCCGATCGCCGGCGGCGAAGGTGCGGCCGATGCCGTGGACGGCGGCGTGGACGGCGGCGTGGACGGCGCTGAGTTTCCCGTCTGCGGTGCCCTACCCGCGACGCGGGTGATGATCCCTCTTGGGTCGATCTTCCTGACTGTGCCGGTGCCAGTGCCAGTGCCAGTGCCGGCGTCGAGGATGTAGATGCTGCCGTCCCCGGCGACGGCGATGTCCGTCGGCTGGGTCAGCAGGGCCTGGATGGCCGGGCCACCGTCGCCGGAGCTTCCGCTCTTGCCGGTGGGGCCGCCCGTCCCGGCAATTGTGTCGATCTTGCCGTCGGCTGTGACTCGACGCACGCGGGTGCCCTCGGTGATGAGGATGTCGCCGTTCTTGTCGATCGCGACACCCTGCGGGGAGGACAGTTCCGCGCTGGTCGCGTTCCCCCTGCTGTTACCGGTGAATCCTTCCTTCTTCGGACCGGTGCCCGCGACCACCGTGATGGCGCCGTCACGTCCGATTTTGAAAACCTGACCGTCAGAGGCAGCGGAGACGACGTAGACCGAACCGCCCGGGTCGACCGCCACGGCGACAGGACGATCGATCACCTCTTTCTGAGCCAGGGTCACGCCGGCCGTCTCTGTGCCGTTGGGCGGCGCGGTTGTCGACGGCGCTCTGCTTGCCGGTGTCGTCACCGTGGACTGTGTCGGTGACCCCGCCAGCCAGGTGGCGTGCCCGGCCGGGTCGATGGTGACGACCCGGCCGAGGGTCGCGTTCGTGACGATGATGTTCCCGTTCCGGTCGATCGCGAAGCCCGATACCAGCGGCAGTTCGTAGGCCAGGGCGTCGCCCGCGTATGCGGCGGTGCCCGGCCCGGGGCCGGAACCGGTGAGCGCGAGCGCGAGCCCGGCACCGGTGGCTACCAGCGCCGCGGCGAGTGCGGCGGCCACGATCCGGTTGCGCCGTACTCCGAGCAGCCGGCGTAGGCCGGGCTGTCGCCGCGTCGGATGCCGCGTCGGATTCGGCCCTGCGTCGAGCCTCGTCGTCAGCACTGCATTCGGCACCGGCACCGGCACCGGATCGGCCGCCGTCCTGACGGTGTACGGGCCGGCGTTGGTGGTGTTCGCGGACACGCCGTCGCGGGCCGCAGCGGTGATGACGTCGGGCAGCGTTGTCGGCACCTCGGCGGCGGCGAGCCACCCCGGGCCGAAGGCTCCCGCCGCGGCCACGGCGAGGTCGACGGCGAACGCCTGCGCGGATGCCTGCCGCGCCAGGGGGTTCTTCGCCAGGGCACGCCCGATCACGGCGGCGATCGCCGCCGGTGCCTCGACGAGCGGTGCCGGCGGCACGTTGAGGTGGTGGTGCAGGATCGCCGGGACCGTCAGGGACTTCTCGAACGGCGGCCGCCCCGCGAGGAGCTCGTAGATAACCAGACCGAGTGCGTACAGGTCTGTTGCGGGGCTGAGGCGGTCGCCCGCGATCTGTTCGGGCGCCATGTAACGGGGCGTGCCGACAAGCCCGGTGGTGGTGGTTGCCGTGGCTTCGAGGATCTTGGCGATGCCGAAGTCGGTCACTTTGAGCAGGCCGGTGTCGGTGAACAACAGGTTGTCCGGCTTGACATCCCGGTGCAGCACGCCTTTCGCGTGCGCCGCGGCAAGAGCGGTGGCGGCGGCCAACCCGATGGCGCAGGCCGCTGGTTGGCTCAACCCGGATGCGAACCGTTGGCGCAGGCTGCCTCCGGTCAGCTTCTCCATCACCAGCAGGCACAGGCCGTCGCGTTCCACGTAGTCGTAGACGCGGACGACGTGGGGATGGTCGAGTCCGGCCAGGACCCGGGCCTCCGCCACGAAGCGTTCCCGGATGTCCTCGAGCCCGCTTGTGTGCTCGTGCAGGACTTTGATCGCGACATCCCGGCGGATCAGCCGGTGGCGGCCGGCGAGCACGGCGCCGAAGCCTCCACGGCCGAGTTCGTCACCGACGTCGTAGTCCGGTAACGCGGTCGCAACCCGCTTCTGATCGACTGCCATGTCGTACTTTCGCCTGTTCTGTTCGATTCTCGGGAGCTATCCGGCCCTGGCGACGGTCGTGATGACACCTCTGGAGTCGACCCTGCGGACCCGGTCGTTCTTGTCGTCGGCGATGTAGAGGTTGCCCGCGCCGTCGACGGCGGTGCCGGTCGGGCTGGACAGCTGGGCCCGGGTGGCCGGGCCGCCGTCGCCTGCGTAGCCTTCGGTCCCGTTGCCGGCCACGGTCACGATCACACCGTCGGCGCCGACCCGTCGGATGCGCTGGTTGCCGTAATCGGCGATGTAGAGGACGCCGTCGGGGCCGACCGCGACGCTGGGGATGCGCAGTTCCGCCGCGGTCGCCGGGCCGCCGTCCCCGGAGTAGCCGTAGCGGCCGTTGCCGGCCACGGTGCTGATCGTCCCGTTCGGGTCGATCTTCCGGACGCGCTCGTTGCCGAGATCCGCCACGTACAGCGTCCCGTCGGCGGCGATCGCCAGCCCGTTCGGGTTGTTGAACTCGGCCGCTGTGGCCGGGCCGCCGTCCCCGGCGAAGCCTTTGGTCCCGTTGCCGGCCACTGTTGTGATCACGCCGTCGGGGCTGATCCGCCGGATGCGTTGGTTGCTGTAGTCGGCGACGTACAGGGTGCCGTCGGCGGCCAGGGCCAGTCCGTTCGGTTCGTTCAGCTGGGCCGACGTGGCCAGGCCGCCGTCCCCGGCGAAACCGGCCGTCCCGGTGCCCGCGATTGTTCTGATGATCCCATTTTTATCGATCTTTCGGATGTGGTTCTCACCCGAGTCGCTGATGTAGATGTTCCCCGCTGCGTCCAGGAGCGTCACGGCCGGGCTGTGTAACTGTGCCTGGTTCGCGGGTCCGCCGTCCGGGGTGGAGCCACTGGTCCCGGTGCCTGCGACGGTGACCACGGTCCCGTCTTTGCTGATCTTGTGGACCTGGTGGCTCGTCCAGTCGGTGATGTAGAGCGCGCCTGCCTTGTCGATGGTGACGTCATAGGCGTCCAGCCCCGCCACGGTCAGCGTCGGGCCGGCATAGGCCACGCCGGGGGAGTACGTCGCGGACAGCGCGGCTGGATCGGTGCGGTGGTTTCTGGCGGTGATCAGTGCGACACCGGTGATCAACGCGAGGACCACGGCGCAGGAGACGCCCACGACGAGCCAGGTCCGGCGGGACGGCCGCGGCGATTGCGCAGGGTATGGCTTCCACGCCGGCGGGTAGGCGGATGCCGGCTGTGGTCCTGACGGCCCGGACGGCCCGGGCGAATCAGGCTGTCCAGGCGGCCAGGGACTCCGACCGGCCGGTGGGACGAACGGATTCGCCTGCCACCATCCGGAGCCGGCCTGCGCCGGCTGTGGCTGTGGCTGGCGGGCCGCCGCGGGAGCCGGCTGGGGCGCGGGGAACTGGCCTGGGGCGAGCCGGGTCGGCGGCGTGACCGCCGCCGGCGGTACCCAGGGGTCGCCGTGCACGCGCTGTCCGCGCGGATCGCCGGGCGCAGACGTCTGCGGCGGCCGGGGACCGGACCGGCCCGGCCACGGGTCCTGGCCGCCCGCTCCGTGGCCGCCCGTTTCCTGAGCGCCCGGTACCCGGCCGCCCGGCGGGTGCGGGCTCGACCGGACCGGCGGCCGCTGCGCCGCGTGCCGTATCTCGTCGTCGAGGCGGACCTTGATGCCGGACTCGGCGAGCCAGTTCGGGCTGAACGTGTGCGCGGCGGCTTGGGCGAGTTCGAGCGCGAACTGGGTCGCGTTCGGGAACCGGGCGGTCGGGTCCTTGGCCAGCGTCTGCATGATTATCGCGCCGATGGCGGCGGATATGCCGTCCAGTGGCGGTGGCGTCACGTTGAGGTGATGATTGACCAGCGCGCCCACGGACAGGGTCCGACCGAAAAGTGGTCGACGGGCCAGTAGCTCGTAGAGCACCCCGCCGAGCGCGTAGAGATCGGTGGAGGTGTACAGGCGACCTCCGGTGATCTGCTCGGGGGCCATGTATCGAGGCGTCCCGAGAACACCGCTCGCCGTCGTCTCGGTGCCTTCGAAAATCTTCGCCACGCCGAAGTCGGTGACTTTGAGAAGCCCGTCCGAGGCGAACATCATGTTGTCGGGCTTGATGTCGCGGTGCAGCACGTTGTGGGCGTGCGCGGCATCCAGGGCGGCCGCCGCGGCGAGGCCTAACGCGCAGACGGCCTCGGGCGACATCGGGCCGACCGCCGACCGCTGACGCAGTGTGCCGCCGGGAAGCAGCTCCATGACCAACAGGCAGGTGCCCTGATGCTCGACGTAGTCGTGGATACGCACGATATGCGGATGGTCGAGTTCGGCCAGTACCCGCGCCTCGGCAAGGAAGCGACTGCGCAGGTTCGCGTCGTCGGTGGTGTCGAGCAGGATTTTGATCGCGACATTCCGGCCCATCAAGCGATGGCGGCCGCCGAGCACAAGCCCGTAGCCACCGCGGCCCAGTTCACCGTCAACCTGGTAGCCGGGGAGCGCGGCCTGCACCAGCGAGCGATCGATCAACAAAGGTCAGATTCCGTTCGCCACCGTATGGATGACATTCACCGCATCCGCGCCCGTCGGTGGCCGGGCCGACGACCGACATCATCTTTCTGTGCTCCAGAGACTGCGGCCTCCGGGTGCGCGATCTGACGATCGTCGCGCGCCCTTTGGCCCTCCAGCCACAAATCAACGGCCTCCGGGTGCGCGATCTGACGATCGTCGCGCGCCCTTTGGCCCTCCAGCCACAAATCAATCGTGAGTGTACGACCGTGACTGCCTGGCTCTCTCCCGGTGGTCCCGGGCGACTCTGACAGATCAGTGACACACATCATAATGATTCGGGATTGATGACTTTCCGGATCCGTATAAGCACGTTCTGTTATGTCACTGTGTGTCGAGGATGGCGGTCATTCGGTGCCGCGCGGCGCCGCCCGCCCGGTGCCGCGCCCGGTGACTCACCCGGTGACGCGCGCGGTGACCTGGTCGGTGATGTGGTGACGTGGACCTGGCGTGGGGCATGCAGGATCGTGAGTGTGTCGCCGACGCGCCCGCGGCCATCGGACTGGGAGGTCCTGAAAGATCATGTCGCCTATCGAGCCGTCCATTGATGCTGTCCAGCACGCGTCCCCCATCATGGGAACGCCCGAATGGGCAGCGCTCGACAAGCACTTCGCCGAGCTCGCCGACGTCCATCTGCGCAGCCTGTTCGCCGACGACCCGGACCGGGGCGAGACATTCGCTGTGGAAGCCGACGGCCTCTACCTCGACTATTCCAAGAACAGGGTCACCCACCGAACGGTGGAATTGTTGACGGCCCTTGCCGAGCGGGTGCGACTGCGCGCCCAGATCGAGGCGATGTTCACGGGGCAGCGGATCAACACGACCGAGCGCCGCGCCGTGCTCCATGTCGCTCTGCGCGCGCCCGCGGACGCCGTCGTCGAAGTGGACGGCGTGAATGTCGTTCCCCAGGTTCACGACGTGCTCGAGCGAATGTCGGTGTTCGCGGACAAGGTCCGCTCCGGCGTCTGGACCGGGACTACCGGAAAACATATCCGGACCGTCGTCAACATCGGGATCGGAGGTTCGGATCTCGGGCCGGCCATGGCATACGAGGCATTGATGGACTACTCCGACCGGTCGATACAGTTTCGTTTCGTTTCGAATGTCGACGGTACCGACATCTGGGAGGCGACCGCCGATCTCGACCCGGCCGAGACGCTGTTCGTCGTGTCGTCCAAGACCTTCACGACCCTGGAGACGCTTGCCAACGCCCGCACCGCGCGGGCCTGGGTGGTCGACGCGCTCGGTCCGGACGCGGTTCCATTTCATTTCGTGGCGGTCTCGACGAACACGGAGAAGGTGACCGAGTTCGGTATCGACAGCGCGAACATGTTCGAGTTCTGGGACTGGGTGGGCGGGCGCTATTCGCTTGATTCGGCGATCGGCCTGTCCCTGATGCTGGCGATCGGGCCGGTGAACTTCCGGGACATGCTCGCCGGATTCCACGCGATGGACGTCCATTTCCGCACCGCTCCGTTCGATCGGAACCTGCCGGTGCTGCTCGGTCTGCTCGGCCTGTGGTATCGAGATTTCTTCGGTGCGCAGACCCATGCCGTGTTGCCCTACAGTCATTATCTCGGCCGCTTTCCCGCCTATCTTCAGCAGTTGGACATGGAGAGCAACGGCAAGTCGGTGGATCGAGCCGGGCGAGCGGTTCCCGTCCCCACCGGCCCGGTTGTGTGGGGTACTCCCGGTACCAACGGCCAGCATGCCTACTTCCAGCTCATCCACCAGGGAACCGCATTGGTTCCCGCCGACTTCATCGGTTTCGTCACGGCGAACCACGACGTGCGCCAAGGTGGTGCGGACCACCACGTCCTGCTGATGGCGAACTTCTTCGCCCAGACCGAAGCGTTGGCCTTCGGTCGGACCGCCGAGCAGCTCGCCGCCGACCAGGTGGACCCCCAAATCATTCCGCATCGGACATTCCCGGGTAACCGTCCCACCAACACGATTCTCACCGACCGGTTGACTCCCTTCCGGCTCGGCCAGCTGGTTGCCCTGTACGAGCACAAGGTCTTCACTCAGGGTGCGATCTGGAACATCAACAGCTTCGACCAGTGGGGCGTGGAGCTCGGCAAGGTACTCGCGGAGCGGATCATCCCGGAACTGTCGGCCGACGGGCCGGTGGAGCTGACTCACGACAGCTCGACCAACCATCTCATCCGCCGGTTCCGCGCTGCCGGTTAGGCCCCAGGGCGCCGCCGGTCAGGCCCCAGGGTACGTCTGGTCGATATATCCATATAGTTCGTTTATATGATGATTCCTGAATCCGATGTGACTTTGCGTCAACGGAAGTCGGAATCTTGGTTACCTTCGGTAGTATCGCTGCATCGGGTGTACGTATCTCGTGACTCGGGGAGAGACCACGCTGTTGGCGATTCCGGTCCGGGAGACCCGCCGGATCGCCAGGACAACGCAAGCCAGGAGGTGTCGCCCCGGTGTCAACCGGCCGGGGGGCGGGGCCAGGGGTCGGCGGCGCGGCACGACGAGCGTCGGCAGGAGTAGCGGGGGGCGGAAACATGCAGGTCGAGGCTGGTTGTCTGCGGATGTCGGTGACCCATTCCGGGTGCGATGTGGTCATCGTGCTTGACGGCGAGCTCGACACCCGCGGCCGGCTGCGGTTTCGCCAGGAGATCCATGAACTACTGGGACGCGGCGGCACGGACGTGACCGTGGACGTCGCTGGGCTACGGGCGATCGACATCGCCGGGATGGCGGCCCTGCTGCGGGCCGAGTTGCTGCTGCGAGGCGTTCACTCGAGCCTGCGGGTTCGCGGGGCGTCCCCGGCGTTCATGGCGTTGCTGCGTTCGACCGGCCTGACCGGTCGCCTGCAGGTCGACGCTGGGTCACGATGGTCGGGCGCGACCGCGTCCGCCACCACCGGTGGTTCCACTCGTTGAAGCCGACCGGCCGGCTACTCGCCCCGGTGGCCGACCGGCCGGCTACTCGCCCCTATGGCCGGGCGCTCGTGGACTGACGCGACACGATCAGACGTAGCAGTCGGGTCGCAGGCGGTCCGCCACCGTTGACGTCACCATGGGGCTCGTCGTCGAGATCCGGGACCAGCCGGAGCCGAGGCCGGCGTACCTTATCGATCATTTGTTCCACCTGATGCATAGCCAACATGCCGATCATGAGTACCAGTGGGAATCCCAGCACGATCGCTATGGATCCGGCCATCGCGTCCTCCGAGCCTCGCCCGAAAACACGGAAAGTCTCTTTGTGATCTCTCTGTGTTACCTGAAGTCCTGTTACCCGCGGTCGCGCGAAATTCACGTCCTGGCGACGGCTTCGTCCGTGGGGGGTGAGTGCCGCCGCGTTGTCGTCGGTCGACACCCACAACCTCCGGTGCCTCCCTCCGCCGCCTCGCGATGCACGCACCACAGCCCCGCTCCTTGATCCACGCCCCTATTGCCGGGCGCTCTTGGCCTCCTGTCACCATGTCTGGTATGTCGAGGCCTGCCGTCACACAACCGGCGGGCTCCGGCGGTGCCCGATCAGGTGGCACGGCAGGTGGCACGGCAGGTGGCCCACCGCTGCGTGGTCCCTACCGAGGTCCGTGGCCCGGCCGGCGCGCCATCCCGACCGAGGCTCAACTGCGGGCGCGGATGCGGATGCTGGCCGAGCAGATCGAGATTTCGCAGGCCGAGATCGTCCTGTATCGGGCGGCCTATGAGCGGGCCAGCGAGGAGGAGGCCGCTGACCGCCCATGGCTGCGTGGCCCCCTCGAGCGCCTCGCAGTCCCCCGCCTCGCCCACGCGCTGGCCCGTGAGCTCGACGCCATGGAGCGTTTCCGGCTGTGGGCGGAGGAGCTCTACTACCTCCAGGAAGAGGCCCGTGCCACCGGTCTGCTCCGCTCGCCGTAGGGTCCGCTCGCCGTAGCGCTGCGGGTCCCCGGATCACGCCGGGACGGAGAGCTCTTCGAAGAGTCGGCGGGCCTGGGCGGCTCCGGTGATGTTGCCTTTCTTCTCGTAGCACGCGATGGCTGCATCGATCTTCGGTCCGGCCGCGTCGACCTGGCCGGTTCGGTGGAGCACCTCGGCGTAGGCCAGCCACGCCTGCGCCTGTCCGTCCCAGTCGTCGGTTCGCCCGGCCAGGTCGCATGCGGCCTCGGCGAACCGGACGGCCTCGACCTCGCGTTCACGGCCACGCATCGCCAGTACCTTCGCGTGTACCCCGCACCAGCCGGCCTGGGCGGGGACCTGGTCGCCGGCAGCGGCGTCACGGGAGCGGGACACGTAGGTGGCCGCCTCGTCGAGGCGTCCGAGCTTGACCAGGACGTCGGCGAGTGCCGCGGCACGCGTGGCCAGGTGCGCGCGCTCGCCCATCCGGGCCAGCCGACGGCAGCTGCGCCGCAGCTCGTGCTCGGCGGTGTCGAGGTCGTCGGTCAGCAGGGCGACGCGGGCGACGACGAAGCCCCCGTAGAGCGGGTCTCCGCGGGGGCTCCGGACGTCCCAGACGATCTCTTCAGCCCGGCTGAGGTGGTCCCTGGCGGCATCGAGGTCCCCCGCCATGGTGAACAGCAGGGCCAGCTGGGCGAGCAGGGAACGACGCAGGCCGCGGTCGTCCCCGACGCCGGCCAGTGCCCGGGTGGCCCGTTCGACCGATTCGCCGATCGGGCGCGGGGCAAAGCTCAGCAGGTGGACGAGGTCACGGCGCATGGTCTGGGCATCACGCAGCACGCCGGACTCCTCGGCATGGCGG
>NZ_CAUVXG010000024.1:3827-11927 GCF_963555885.1 Protofrankia sp. Cr2 | reverse complement strand
CCTGACCGCGGCAGGCGAGCGCGGCACCGACCTCGTCCCCGTCCCGAATGAAGATCGGTAGTGCCCGGGTGGCCTCACCGAGGGTCTCGGCGACCAGCCCCTCCGGGCTTGTCGTGAACATGAGTCGCAGGTGGGCGAGGCGCGCGTGCGCCCGCAGACCGGCGTCGCCGATCCGGGCGGCCCGGTCGGTGGCTTGGCGCAGCATGCGTTCGGCGTCGCTGAAGCGGCCGAACGAGTGCAGCGCCCAGCCAAGGTCGATCTCGGCGCGGATGCGTAGTGGATCGGTGACAGGAAGAAGTTTGATCGCCCGCTTGAGGAGGCCCGCCGCGCCTGTCTCGTCGCCTTGGCGGACCCGGTCGGCGGCTTCGATCAGGCAGGTCGCGGCGTGGCGTCCCAGCTCCGCGGTCTCGGCGTCGCGCAGCCCGAGCTCGACCCGGTACCGGTATGCCTGCTCCAGGTGATAGCCGACCAGCTCGTCGTGCTCGCCGGGACGCCCGATCATCCGGGCCTGCAGCCAGGCGGCGAATCCCTGGTGCAGCTCGGCACGCTGGCGCTTGGACGTGGCCTGGTAGGCGCAGTCGCGCAGCAGGACGTGCAGGAACCGGAAGGCGTCCACGCCGGGCAGGTCTGAGCGGTCGGCATGGACCAGTTCCTTGCGTACCAGCGACTGGCAGTGGGCGGCCACGCCGGCCCGGTCGGCCGGGGCGGACAGTTCAACCACGGCGTCGAGGTAGAACCGCTGACCGACCACGGCAGCGCGTTCCAGCACCCGCCGTTCATGCATGTTGAGCCGGTCGAGGCGGGCGGCGAGCAGCGCGGAGATCGTGGGTGGAACCTGGACCGAGCCGAGGTTGCCGGTCGCGATCCACCGGTCGCCCTCCCGGCGCAGCAGCCCGTCGTCGACGAGGGCCGCAAGCGTCTGCTCGACGAACAGCGGGTTCCCCGCGGCCGAGTCGGTGATTCTCGACACCAGCGCCGGGTCGAGGTCGTTGGAGCCCATCAACGTGCGGATCAGTCGCTGGCAACGTTCCTCGCTCAGCGGCTGCAACAACATCGACGTGGCGTTGAGCTTGCCTCCGCCCCAGGTCCGGCGCTCTTCCAGCAGCTCGGGCCTGGCCAGGCACAACAGCAGGATCGGCGCCTCCCGGGACCAGTCGGCGACATGCTCGATCAGGTCCAGCAGGGTCGGCTCGGCCCAGTGCACGTCATCGAACCAGATGATCAGCGGACGCTTCTCGGCGAGCGCGGCCAGGAACGTGCGGACCGCCCAGAAGCTCTCCTGCGCACCGACCTCGGCGCCGCCCAGGCCGATCAGCGGCGCCAGCCCGTCCACCACGGCGGCGGCGTCGCCGATGACGTTGTCGACCCCGTCCAGCAGCTCGCGCAGGCGGCGCCGGCCCTCGGGCGCGCTCTCGTCCGCGGACATGCCGGTCGCCTGGCGGACCATCTCCATCAGCGGCCAGTAGGTGATGCCCTCGCCGTAGGACAGGCAGCGTCCGGTGAGCACCGTCGCCCGCGGCGCCATCGCCTCACAGAACTCCCCGACCATCCGGGATTTCCCGATGCCGGCGGGACCGAGCAGGGTGAACAGGTGGCAGGTGCGCTCCTCGATCACCTGTTCGAGGACGTCGTCCAGGCGACGGCGTTCCCGGTCCCGGCCGATCACCGGTGCGGCGAAGCCGTCCGGGGCGAACCGCGCACCGGGGCCGATGCCGGGGTGCGCCAGGCCGAGCAGGCGGTGGGCCCGCAGCGGGGCCTTCTTGCCCTGGACGACCAGGGGTCCGACCGGTTCGCTCCGCACATCCGAACGGATCATCCGCAGGGTGGTGTCGGCGATGAGGATCTCGTCGGGGTCGGCGGCTTCCTCCAGCCGGGACGCGATGTTGACCGCGTCCCCGGTCACGCCGCCGCCGGTGCCCGGCCCGCCGACGGTGACCTCGCCGGTGTTGATGCCGATGCGGATCCGGAACCGGAATCCCCAGTCCCGTTGCAGATCGGCGTTGAGCGCGGCCATGCTGGCGCGGATCTCGAAGGCCGCGCGGGCGGCGCGCAACGCGTCGTCCTCGTGCAGCACAGGGATGCCGAAGACGGCGAACACGGCGTCCCCGATGAACTTCTCGACGGTGCCCCCGTGGGCCGAGATCACTTCGCGGGCGGCGCTGAAGAACCGCCACATGACCTGCTGCAACGGTTCAGAGTCGAGCTGTTCGCCGATAGCGGTGTAGCCGGTGACGTCGCAGAACATGATCGTGACAGTTTTGCGGGCGCCGATCCCGAACGTGGGCAGCGGCGTACCGCAGGAGAAGCAGAAGCGTGCTTCTTCCGGGTTGGCCTTTCCGCATGTCGGGCAGGCGACCATGTGCCGGATCGTAGGCCGCGGGGATGCCAGACGGGACGCTGATACACGTGTCAGTCGTTTCGGATGATCGTGATCTGTCCCACAACCCCGGGCCGGGGATCAGCTACAACCTTGTCCGGCGAGGGCTTCCGGCGGGCCGTCCGGCCCGGTCCGGCCTGCGAACGTCCCGGGGTTCGCAGTGGTGCCGGGGTTCGCGGTGCTGCCGGGGCTGGCGGCGGTGTCCTCGATGGCGTCGAGCACCGATCGCAGTAGCCGAAGGAACTCCTCGCGCTGGGCCGTGGACAGATGTCTGGTCATGGCACTGACCGCCGCGGTCCGGTGTCGGTCCGCGGCGGCCAGCCGGGCGCGACCGGCGTCGGTGAGGGCCACGAGCAGGGCGCGCCGGTCGGTCGGATGCGCAGTGCGGATGGCCAGCCCCTCGCCTTCGAGCCAGTCCACCGTCTCGGTCATGGTCCGGGCGGTGACGTCCGTCGCGTCCGCGATGTCGCGCAAGCGGGAAGGCCCGCACCGCTCGATGAGTTGCAGAACCTTGAAGCGGGCGAGGGTGAGCCCGGCCGTGACCTGCAGGGTGTCGTTCACGCGATGACGCAGTCGGTGGCTGACTGCCAGCAGTGTATCGATGATCTCATCGCCGGTGCGTGGCTTCATTATTCTGCAATCTCTATTTTGAGGGACATGGATAGTGAGGTAGCCTCATAAAGTAACATCCGGTCGACTGAGACTGCCATCTGTCATGGTTGGTTACCTATCGTTAGGGAGATGCCTATGAGTCCCGTCCGGAGCCCTGCTCGGATGCGGCGTGCGGCGCCCGCGTTCGACCAGCGCGTCGCGGCCGCGGTCGTCTTCGCCGCGACGATGTTCATCAGCATCATGGACGTCACGATCGTCAATGTGGCCCTGCCCTCGATCGCCCGTGACTTCGGCGCTTCGACCGGTTCGATCGAGCTGGTGGTGATCGGCTACCTGGTCAGCCTTGCCGTTTTCATCCCCGCGTCGGGGTGGCTGGGTGACCGGTTCGGGACCAAACGGGTCTTCCTGGCGGCGCTGGCGGCGTTCACGGCCGCGTCCGTCCTGTGTGGCGCTGCCACCAGCCTTGATGCCCTGGTGGGGTTCCGGGTGTTGCAGGGAGTCGGCGGCGGCATCCTGATGCCGGTCGGGACGACCATGCTGTTCCGGGCCTTCCCGCCCGAGCAGCGGGTTCGGGCCGCACGTGTGGTCATCGTTCCCACTGTGATCGCGCCGGCGGCCGGTCCGGTGCTCGGCGGGATCCTCACCGACCACCTCTCGTGGCACTGGGTGTTTCTGGTGAACCTACCGGTCGGGTTGGCCGTGTTCGTGTTCGGCCTGGTCTTCCTGGCTGAACACCGTGAGCCCGCCGCTGCCGGCCGCTTCGACCTGGCCGGGTTCGTGCTCGCGGCGACGGGATTCGCCCTGATCCTCTATGCGCTCAGCAGCGGACCGAGCAGCGGTTGGACATCGGCCAAGGTGGGCGTCGCCGGATCCGTCGGTCTTGCCGCGACTGCCCTGATGGTCATCTGGGAGCGTCGTCGCGACCGTCCGCTGCTCGCGTTGCGACTGCTCGGCGAGCGGCTGTTCCGGTCGACCAACCTTACGATGATGTTCGCGACGATGGCCTTCCTCGGCACGCTCTACCTGATCCCGCTGTTCCTGCAGGACGCCCGTGGGGCGAACGCGACCACGGCCGGTCTGGCGTTGTTCCCGGAGGCGCTGGGGGTGCTGGCCGGGTCCCAGCTAGCCGGGCGCGGCTACCCGCGAATGGGGCCGCGGCGGCTGATGGTGTTCGGGCCGCTCCTGGTGGCAGCCACGCTGACGTTGATCTCGCGGATGGACCTGGCGACGTCGATGTGGCTGATCCGGGTCATGATGTTCTTCGTCGGCGCTGGAATGGGATTCATCTTTCTTTCCGCCCAGACGGCCGCGTTCGCCCGTATTTCGCCGGTGGACACCGGTCAGGCGTCCACCCTGTTCAACATGCAGCGACAGCTCGCGTCGGCGCTCGGTGTCGCGGTGGTGACAACGGCGTTGACCCTGTTCGCACCGGCCGGCGCGAAAACCACGGCCGCGGCTGCGGGAAATGTCGCGGCGTACCACGGCGCGTTTCTGGTGGCGGCTGGCCTCGCCGTCGTTGCGACGGTGTTCGCATTGACGGTGCGTGACTCGGATGCGGCTAACACCATGCGTCCACGCACTCCTGACGGGCCTACCGCGGCAGGGACCGACGATCGGACCGACGACAAGGCCGACGGCGGGATCCCGGTGGCCGCCTGAGGCCATGTTTCACCGGCCCCGCCACGCCGCGTCCCCTATTGTCGGTCGCTCTAAAACATGTTTTGTCATCACTGGTTTCTCTTTTCGTTCCAGCAGCCTAAACCAGGTGCTCGCGGACCGAGTCGCTCCGCGTTTCGGCGGTCCTACCTAAGCTGGTTGGTGTGGCGGCTGGACATCGAGGAGGCGACACCGCGAGCGGCGCGGTTCGCGCGGCGCTCGGGCTGTTGGCCGCACTGCTGGTCGGGTGTGGCTCCACCGCCGCCGGCACGGAGGCACGGACACAGTCCCAGCCGTCCACACAGTCCCAGCCGTCGGTACCGTCCCAGCCGTCCACACAGTCGCCGGCACCCACCGCTGCGCCTTCGACCGGTCAGGATGATCCGTCGCAGCCTGGGGGTGGTCCGGCGGAGCAGGTGCGCGCTGTGTTCGTTGGAGAACCATGTGTTCCAGACGTTGATTCTGCGCCGCGTCAGGCCGTCAACGGACTGTTTCTCTACTGCGGGCAGACGGATGCGGGCCAGTCGCGGTGGGGCGTGAGGAGTCCGCCGCCGCGGCAGCCGGTCGTCCCGGTGCCGGGTACCGAGTGCAATGCCGCCGCGGACGGTGACGGGGTTGTTCAGGACGCGAACGGGCGCCCGATCGCCTGCCTGCGTGATCATGATGGCAGCTTCCGTTGGAGCGATGTCTCCTAGATCCACGCCCCTCTTGCTGGTCGCTCTTAACGTCAGCACTCCTGGTGATCGGGTCGGACAGCAGGCATCCGGATGCTGTGTGCGGTACGAACCATGATCAAATATAACTGAGTGTAACTATTTTGGTGCCATATGGCCAGTTGTCTCGTTGTCCTGGTATTTGTTCTCAGGATGGTTACTGGCGGGTAGCATGGGTATTAGTTACTGGCCAGTAGGAGTAAGCCGGTTCTCTCGGTGACAACCGACGCCGGCACTTCCCCGGGGAGAGCGCCATGGGGCACTACAAGAGCAACCTCCGCGACATCGAGTTCAACCTGTTCGAGGTGCTGGGTGTGGACCGGACGCTGGGACACGGTCCGTTCGCGGAGATGGATCGCCAGACGGCCCATGACGTGCTCGTCGAGGTCGACAGGTTGGCCACCGGTCCGCTTGCCGAGTCGTTCTCGGAGGCTGATCGCAATCCGCCGGTGTTCGACCCGGAGACCGGCACCGTCACCTTGCCGGCGGCATTCAAGAAGTCCTACGCCGACCTCATGGACGGCGAGTGGTGGCGGCTGTTCGTACCGTCACACCTGGGTGGTCTGGGTGCACCTCCGTCGGTCATCTGGGCCGCATCGGAGCTGATCCTGGGGTCCAACCCGGCCGTGTTCATGTACATGAGCGGTCCCACCTTTGCCGGGATTCTCGACCGGCTCGGCAATGCCGCGCAGAAGGATTTCGCCCGTCAGGCGATCGAGCGACAGTGGGGCGCGACGATGGTGCTCACCGAACCCGACGCGGGTTCGGATGTGGGGGCGGGCCGCACCCGGGCGGTGGCGCAGGCTGACGGCACCTGGCATATCGAGGGCGTGAAACGTTTCATCACCTCGGGTGACTGGGACGTTCCGGAGAACATCTTCCACCTGACCCTTGCCCGGCCGGAGGGAAACGGCCCCGGCACCAAGGGCCTGTCCATGTTCCTGGTCCCGAAGTTCCTGGTGGACCCGGCGACCGGTGAACCCGGCGAGCGAAACGGCGTCTACGTCACCGGCGTCGAGAAGAAGATGGGCCTGAAGGTCTCCACCACCTGCGAACTGCGGTTCGGCGAGAAGAACCCGGCGGTCGGCTGGCTCGTCGGCGATGTCCACGACGGCATCGCCCAGATGTTCGAGATCATCGAATATGCCCGGATGATGGTGGGTACCAAGGCCATCGCGACGCTGTCCACCGGCTATCTCAATGCTCTGCAGTTCGCGCGGACCCGGGTTCAGGGCGCTGATCTGACCCGGTCGACGGACAAGGCCGCGCCCCGCATCACGATCATCCATCACCCGGACGTCCGGCGGATGCTCATGGTGCAGAAGGCGTATGCCGAAGGCATGCGCGCGCTCGTCCTGTACACCGCCACCGTTCAGGACAGGGTCGCCGCGGCGAACGTCGCGGGCACGGTGGACGATCTCGCCGAACGGCTTAACGACCTGCTGCTGCCGATCGTCAAGGGCGTCGGCTCCGAGCGATCTTATGAGCTGCTGGCGACGTCCCTGCAGGTTTTCGGCGGCTCCGGCTACCTGCAGGACTACCCGATCGAGCAGTACATCCGTGATGCCAAGATCGACACCTTGTACGAGGGCACCACGTCCATCCAGGGGCAGGACTTCTTTTTCCGTAAGATCGTACGCGATCACAGCAAGGCGCTCACCGCGCTGTTCGCCGAGATCCAGACCTTCGCCAAGGACGGTGCGGGGGACGGTTCGCTCCGCCGGGAACGGGAGATCCTGAGCGTCGCGCTGGAAAACGTGACATCCATGGTCGGTGTGCTGGTCGGGTTCTTCACCGACGCCGCGGCGGATACCCGGCAGGTGTACAAGGTGGGTCTGAACACCACCCGACTTCTGATGAGTGTCGGCGACCTCGTCATCGGCTGGTTGCTGCTGCGCCAGGCCGAGGTCGCGACGGACGCGCTAGCGGGCCGAAGGGCGCGCGACGATCGTCAGATCGCGCGCCCGGAGGCCGCAGTCCTCGGAGCATTCACGGGATCGGCGCCGGACAGGGCCGTGCCAGCCAGGGACCGGGCATTCTATGAGGGCAAGGTGGCCACGGCCCGTTGGTTTGTCGCGAACGTGCTGCCCGAGCTGTCAGCCCGACTCGGCGTTCTGCAGGCAACCGACCTTGAGCTGATGGACCTGCCCGAGGATGCGTTCTGACGCTGCGCGGCACCTGACGCCCGTCAGATCCGGAGCGGGTGGCCGCCGGGCGCGCGAGCTGGAGTTACGATCGCGCGCCCGGCGGTCTACCGGCATCTGGCGCGTCAGGAAGACGTACCAGGTGTTGTGGTAAGGCGGGGTGATCCTCGAACCACCGGTCGTCTCATGATGTGCGCAGCGGCGGGAAAGCCTGGTCCAGCTCATTGCGCATATCCCGCTTGAGCAGGTCGTCGGCCTCGGACGTGCCCTGCCCCTCCAGGAGGAACCTCGCTACCCGCAGGGTCAGATCGACCCGTTCAGCGAGGTTGAGAGCGCCGTTGAAACGGCCGCTGGAGCCTGCGGAGGTCAGGACCTTGGCGACGAATTCGTCGGCGGCCTGTAGTGCCTCCACGCGCGTCATGCGTTTCACCCCTTTGTACGGAAGCTGTGCCGGAAGCCGTAAGCAAGGCGCAACCGTACCAGGCGAGCTCCTTCCTCCGTTGTCCGCCCCATCCCGTACTCTTTGCCCCGGTTGAGGTTCCAGGTTGGTCCGTTGTGTCCGGTCTTGCCTGCTCCTGTGCGTTGCTCGCCGCGCCCT
>NZ_CAUVXG010000024.1:0-3717 GCF_963555885.1 Protofrankia sp. Cr2 | reverse complement strand
AAGGGCGCGGCCTTGTGGGCACTATTGCGAACAGGACCGATCAGGAATTGGATCAGATCCAGGCGAGGGCCACAGCCGGGTCCGCGAGCATTCTGGCGACATCGACGAGCACCTTTGCACCGAGCTCACCATCCACGATCCGGTGGTCGAAGGTCAGGGCGAGCTGCGCCACCGTCCGCACGGCAAGCTCTCCGTCGTGCACCCACGGCATCGGGCGAATCGCGCCGAGGGCGAGGATCGCAGCCTCCGGGGGGTTGAGGATGGGTGTTCCGGTGTCGATTCCGAACACGCCGATATTGGTGATTGTGATGGTTCCGCCGCGTAGTGCACCCGGTGTGGCTGTCCCGGTCCGGGCTGCCTCGGTCAGCTCGTACAGGGCATGTCCGAGCGCAACCATTCCCATTCCCTGCGCATCCGGGATGTTCGGCACGACGAGCCCGCGGGGTGCAGCCACCGCGATCCCGAGGTTGACGTTCTCATGGATGACGATCTGCGCGGGTTCGTCGCCGGACGCTTCCTCCCAACATGAATTGATCATCGGATGACGCTGGACGGCGGTCAGCAGCGCCTTCGCGACGAACAGCAGCGCGGTCACCTTCACACCCGCGAACTCGGGCAGCGCGGCGAGCCGGTCACGGGCCGCCATCGTCTCGGTGACATCGACGCTGACGAACTCGGTGACCTGCGGCGCGGTGTATGCGCTGGTCACCATGGCCGTTGCGGTCGCGCGCCGGACGCCGGTCACCGGTATCCGGCGGACCCGGGCGTCCCGCTCCTCGCGGGCGGGGGTCCGGGCTGCCTCGACATCAGCCCGGCTGACCGTTCCATGCGGTCCGGTGCCGGTGATCCGCCAGATGTCGACACCGAGATCCCGAGCGAGCTTGCGGACCGGTGGCTTCGCGAGTACGACCGGCCGTGGCCGCCGCTCGGGGTGCTCAGACCGATCGGTTCGGGCCGTCTGCCCCGTCTGGGCGGCCTGCCCGGTCTGGGCGGCCCGGCGCCGGGTCCGGGCGCGTGCCGGTCCAGCGGATGTGCGCGGGCCATATCCGACCAGCACCGGTGTCCGCCCGTCCGGTGGGCGGACCGTCCCCTGGTCCGGTCCATGAGCGCCGTTCGGTGCTGGGACGTCGGTCGAAGCTGGGACGTCGACGGTGACCAACGGTCGTCCCACCTCGACGGTGTCGCCCGGTTCGGCGTGCCGCACGGCGAGTACGCCGGCCAGTGGTGAGGGCACCTCCACCAGCGCTTTGGCGGTCTCCACCTCGACGATCGGTTGATTGACCGCTACCGGCTCGCCCACCTCCACCAGCCACCGGACGATTTCGGCGTCCGGTAGGCCCTCGCCCAGGTCGGGGAGGCGGAACTGCTCACGTGGCACAGGTGACCTCCAACTGGCGGATGACTCGCGGCCCTGCCCGGACCGCGCCGGTCAGTGCCGGTCAGTGCCGGTCAGTGCCGGCACGTCGGTCGGCACGGGCATACAGATCAGTACTGGAAGGAACGGTCGACGGCATCCAGGACCCGGTCGACGTCCGGTAGGTAGTGCTCCTCCAGGCGGGCCGGCGGGTATGGGGTGTCATAGCCGGTGACGCGTAGTACCGGAGCCTCCAAGGAGTAGAACGCGGCCTCGCTGACCCGGGCCGCGATCTCCGCGGACAGGGACACGTTCGACGGTGCCTCATGGACGACCACGCACCGGCCGGTGCGGCGCACGGACGCGAGCACCGGAGTCAGGTCGAGCGGGGACAGGGTGCGCAGGTCGATGACCTCAAGCTCGCGACCCTCGTCGGCCATTGCCGTGGCTGCGTCCAGGCAGGTCCGTACCATCGGGCCATAGGCGACGAGCGTTGCGTCGTCCCCGGTCCGCACGACCCGGCTGGTGTGCAACGGGATTGCCCCGGCCAGGGGCTCGTCGGTTTCGACATCCCCCTTCTCCCAGTACCGGCGCTTGGGCTCGAAGAAAATCACCGGATCGTCGGCCGCGACTGCCTGCTGGATCATCGTGTGGGCGTCGGTCGGGCTGGAACAGGCGACGACCTTGAGGCCGGCGGTATGGCAGAAGTACGCTTCCGGTGACTCACTGTGGTGCTCGACAGCGCCGATGCCACCACCGAACGGGATGCGGACCGTCACCGGAACCCGGACCCGTCCCCGGGTCCGGTAGTGGATTTTTGCCAGCTGGGTGACGATCTGGTCGAAAGCCGGGTAGACGAAGCCGTCGAACTGGATCTCGCATACCGGCCGGAACCCACGCATGGCCATCCCGATCGCGGTTCCGATGATCGCGGACTCGGCCAGCGGCGTGTCGATGACGCGCGCCTCGCCGAAGTCGGCGAGTAGCCCCTCAGTGATCCGGAAGACGCCGCCGAGCCTACCGACGTCCTCACCCATCACCACGACCTTGTCATCGGCGGCCATGGCCGTGCGCAGTCCGGTATTGAGGGCCTTGGCCAGCGTCAGCGTCGAGCGCACCGTCAGTTCGCCTTTCGCGGTTCGAGCGTCGCCGGTGACGGTTCGATCTCCAGATAGGCATCCCGCGCGGCGCGCAGGGTCTCGGGCTCGTCCACGTACACGTGATCGAAAAGGCTGTGCGGTGACGGGTCGGGCAGGCGCAGGCAGCGTTTGCGTACCGTCGCCGCGAGGGTGTCGGCCTCGGCGTCGAGAGCGGCGGCCGCAGCGTCGTCCAGGAGCCCGCGGTCGCGTAGGTAGGCGGTCATCCGTTGCACCGGGTCCCGCTGGCCCCATTGGGTCAGCTCCTCTGCGTGACGGTAACGGGATGGATCGTCGGCGGTGGTGTGCGCGCCCATCCGGTATGTAACAGCCTCGATCAGCGTCGGACATCCCCGGCGGGCCGAGTCCAGCGCCCAGCGGGTCACCGCGAGCGTCGCCAGCACATCGTTGCCGTCAACCTGGACGCCCCGGATACCGAACCCTGACGCTCTCTGATAAATCGGCGCCCGGCTCTGTCGTCGGGCCGGTTCGGAGATCGCCCACTGGTTGTTCTGGCAGAAGAACACCACTGGAGCTTCAAAGACGCCCGCCCAGTTGAGCGCCTCATTGACGTCCCCCTGACTGGACGCTCCGTCACCGAAGTAGACCAGCGTCGCCGACATGCCCCGGCCCCGACCCCGGCCCTGGCCGTTGCTGGTGCTGGTGCTGGTGCTGGTGCCAGCGGTACTCCAGGCATGATCGCGGGAGACGCCCATCGCATAGCCGGTGGCGTGCAGGGCCTGCGAGCCGACGACGATCGCGTAGCACTGGAATCCGTGCTTGTCCGCGTCCCACCCGCCGTGGGTGACCCCGCGGAACAGGCTGAGGACGTCCAGCGGGTCGACCCCGCGGCACCAGGCCGCCGCGTGTTCACGGTAGGACGGGAAGACCATGTCGTCGTCGCGCAGCGCCCTGGCCGAGCCGACCTGGGCCGCCTCCTGGCCACGCAGGCTGGCCCACAAGCCGAGTTCGCCCTGACGCTGGAGCGCCGTCGCCTCCTCGTCGAGGCGGCGTGCGATCACCATGTCGCGCAGGAGCCCGTACAGGTCGGCGTCGGTCAGGTCCGAGAGGTAGGGATCGTAGGTCCGGTCGGGCAGCCGCTCGCCGTCGGGCGTGAGCAGCCGCACCAGCCCCGGGTCGCCATCCCGCGCGTCATCTGGATCGCGCGGGATGGCGACCCGGGGCTGGTGCGGCTGCTCACGCCCGACGGCGAGCGGCTGCCCGACC
>NZ_CAUVXG010000023.1:73271-77167 GCF_963555885.1 Protofrankia sp. Cr2 | reverse complement strand
GCACCGGGGCGGCCGGGCAGCCGCGGACCGGGACGGGGCGGTACCGGTCCCGGACGGGCGCCGGTACCGGGCCGGACTCCGTTGCCCTGGGAAGTGCCGTTGCCCTGGGAAGTGCCGTTGCCCTGGGAACCGACGTTGCCCTGGGGTGTGCCACCGCGGGCGGACGACCGCTGCGTTGCCGCCCCTTCGGCCGGGAACGATTCCTTGAGCTTTCGAACGACGGGTGCCTCGACTGTGGACGAAGCCGACTTCACGAACTCGCCGAGATCCTTCAGTTTGGCGAGCACGGTCTTGCTGTCGACTCCGAGCTCTTTGGCGAGCTCGTGTACGCGGGCCTTTCCTACCACGGTGCTCCTTCTTTCGGCCCGCGGTCCGGCCGCGTGCCCTCGTTACCTGCTGGTCGTGATCATGGCTGCGTGCTCATCGCGCGGTCATCGCTGTCTCGACCTGCTTCCGTGTCGACATCTGGTGATGTCGTCCGATCTTCCGTGAACTCCACACCGGTGCGCAATCACGTGCCATTCAACATCATCTACCGCTCAACATCATCTAACGTTCAACAAGGTACGCCCTGGCACGTCCAAGCCCGAGTGGCCCTGGAACGCGCAGCGCCCGCGGGAACGCCCTGCGGCGCTCCGCGAGATCAAGGCAGGCCAGATCGGGATGCAGGTGTGCTCCCCGTCCTGGCATACGACGGCGAACATCGGGTGTGAGTTCGCCACCAACTGCCACCATACGCACCAAGTCGGCCCGCGCCGCCTGAGTACGACACCCTACGCAGGTGCGGATCGGCTCCGCACGGCGCGCCCTCACCAGTCTAACCCGTTGCACCCGCGGAGTGGTTGCCGGCGGCTGGGGATCTACGGGCCGCGGACAGGGGCGCGACCCGCCTGGGAGACGATTCGGGACGTTCCCTCGACACCGGGTCACCGCCGCCTTCCGTATCCGAATGGATGTCAATGCGCCAGCCGGTGAGACGGGCGGCCAGCCGGGCATTCTGCCCTTCCCGGCCGATAGCGAGTGACAGCTGGTAATCCGGCACGACCACCCGGGCCGAGCGGCCGGCCTCGTCGGTGACCTCGACGCGGGCGACCCGCGCCGGCGACAGCGCGTTACCCACGAACGTAGCCGGTTCGGCGGACCAGTCGACGATATCGATCTTCTCGCCGCACAGCTCGGCCATGACGGCACGCACCCGACTGCCCATCGGACCGATGCACGCGCCCTTCGGGTTCACTCCGGGGACGGTCGACCGAACAGCGATCTTGCTGCGGTGTCCCGCCTCCCGGGCGATCGCGGCGATCTCCACCGTGCCGTCCGCCACCTCTGGGACCTCGAGCCGGAACAACCCCTTGACCAGCTCCGGGTGGGTTCGAGACAACGTCACCGTGGGGCCGTGTGCTCCGCGCACGACACTCACGACATAGCACTTGACGCGGTCCCCGTGTTCGAAACGCTCGCCGGGGACCTGCTCAGCCGGCGCGAGCACGCCCTCGATCGTGCCGAGATCCACCAGCACGACCTTGGAACCGGCTCGCTGCTCGTGATGCTGGACGACGCCGGAGACGACATCATGCTCACGGTCAGCATATTGTCCGTAGGTGACTTCCTGCTGGGCCTCGCGCAGCCGCTGCATAATCACCTGCTTGGCGGTCATCGTCGCGATCCGGCCGAAGTCCTCGGGTGTGTCCTCCCATTCGCGGGTCAGCCCGTCCAGGGACGTCTCACGGGCATAGACCGCGACATTCCCCGACGTCCGGTCGACGACCACCCGGGCGTCCTGTGCCGCGCCGCCGGTGTGCCGGTAGGCCGTCAGCAACGCGGTCTCGATCGCCTCCACCAGTGTGTCGAAGGAGATCTCCTTCTCGCGTTCGATCCCACGCAGCGCCGCCACATCGAGCTTCATCGCTCCGCCTCCCCCTGCGCGTCCGCCCCGGTCGCAGAATCGTCCCCGGTCGCCGAATCGTCCCCGGTCGCCCGGAACTCCACCTGCACGACGGCCCGGACGACATCCGCGAAGGATATCCGCCGCACCGCACCGGCCGGCCCACTCTGATCATCCACCGCGAGCTCCGCCGAATCGGGCCCGCTGGCGCGGACCCGGCCGATCAGCTGACCACCGTCACGGGTGTGCACCGAAACCAGGCGTCCCCGGGCGCGCCGCCAGTGCCGGGCCGCGACAAGCGGGCGGTCGACCCCCGGCGAGCTGACCTCGAGCACGTACGGGCCGGACACCGGTGCGCCGTCGCCGTCGACTGCATCAAGAACAGCGGAGACGGCCCGGCTGGCCTCGGCGACCGCGTCCAGATCGATACCGTCGTCGCGGTCCACCACGACCCGCACGACGCTGCGGGAACCCGCCCGGGTGACGGCGACGTCCTCCAGGTCGAACCCATGAGCCGCCAGCTCCGGGGTGAGCAGGCGGACCAGTCGGGCGCGGCCTCGCCCGCCGCCGGCATGGGTTGCGGCCACGGCGTCACCCACGTCGACCCGCTCCTCTCCGTCGCTACACACTGGGTCGCCACGCACTGGCGTCCGTCGCCACGCTCCGGCGTGACGTCCTCTCGAGATCCTCAGCCTACGTCGGTCGCCGCCCGTCTCTCATCCGGGTCCGCCCGCAGGCAGGGCCGGCGTGCAGGCGTCACGCTGCTCGGCGACCTGTGTCAAGCTGCTGGGCCGTGAGCTCGATGGTTCCTGGTCAGGGGTCCTCCAGACGGGTCGTGCTCGGCACGCTGTCCCTGGCGGCGACCAACGCCCTCGTCGGATGCAGCTGGACACGAGCGGCCCGGGAGCCCGCTGCCACCCCGGCCGCCACCGCCGACGACATTCTGCGTGGATCCGCGCTCGAGTCCGAACACGCGCTGCTCGTGGCATACGACCGCGCGATCGCCGTGTATCCCTCGATCGCGGCGACATTGCGCGCGGTGCGGGCTCACCATGCCGAGCATGTCAGTCGCCTTGTGCCGGTCACGCCCACCGCTACGGTCACACCCACCGCTACGGTCACGCCCACCGCTACGGTCACCGCCGACGCCGTGCAGGTTACCGTGGCGGGGCTGGTGAAGCTGGAGCGCGCGGCCGCGACGTCACTACGGACCCAGTGCCTGGCGGCGTCGGCGAGCCTGGCGCCGCTACTGGCCAGCATCCATGCGGCTGAGACCGCGCACGCGGACCTGCTCGCCCCGCTGGTCGGCTGACCGATGCCGGCTCAGGATCCCCGGCCACCCGATCCCGCCGCCGTCTGGAGGCTGTCGGACCTGCTCGCCATGGAGCACGCCGCCGTCTACGTCGCCGCCGCGGCCGGCGGTGAGCTGGCTGCCCTGCGGCCGGTGGCGGAGTCGGCCCGTGTCCTCGCCCAGAATGCGTTCACCGCCCATCGGGAGCTGCGTGACCGGCTGGTGGCCGAGATCCTCGACCGGGGCGGCACCGCGCCACCGGCCCAGGCCGCGTACCGGCTGCCGGCGGTATCCACCGACCTGGCCGGAGTGCTCCTGCTGCTGGCCGACATCGAGGACCGTTGTTCGGCCGCCGCCTACGACGCGATCGGCGACCTGACCGGCAACGGACGCGCGCTGGTGACCGACGCCCTGGCCGGGATGGCGGTGCGCGGCCAGCAGGCCCGTATCGCGGCAGGCCAGCCCGCTGGCCAGGCCGCCCGGGCGCTACCCGGCGCGTGAGAACGGCCGTTGGCGCCTGAGCGCCCAGCCGTCCAGGACGCCCAGCAGCCGCCCGAGCCGCCCGATCACCGCGTCGGCCCGGCCGTCACCGGACTCCCCCGGCGCCCCGGAGCGGGGGCCTGCGCCGTCGGAGAGCAGCACGGTGCGCATGCCCACGGCGCGAGCTCCGGCTATGTCGCTCGCCGGACGGTCGCCGACGAAAACCGCCGCGCCCGGGTC
>NZ_CAUVXG010000023.1:55014-72639 GCF_963555885.1 Protofrankia sp. Cr2 | reverse complement strand
GACCCGGGCGTCGAACAGGTCCAGGAGGCCGTCTCGGGCAAGCCATCGTGAGTGCCATGAGCGAGGCCAGTGCGTGTTGGTCAGCAGCCCGATCCGCAACCCCCGGGTCCGCACCAGATGCAGCAACAGCAGCGCGTCCGGGTCGCACACCGTGTGGGGAGTCCAGGCGCACAGGTCACGGCTGGCCGCGACCCGGTGCACGGCGCCGGCCACGTCGAGCCCGACCGCCGCCGACGCCACCGCGAGCAGCTCCGTGACCGTTCCGCTGCGGCCCGATACGCCGGCCGTCGCCCACCACTGCTGTTCGGAGCCCTCCAGCGCCCGGGTCAGCTCCCGCGCGTCACCCGGGGCGAGGTCGCGCGCCACGACCCGCCAGAGATCCAGCAGGTCCACGTCGTGGAAGGGGGTCAGGGTGCCACCCCAGTCAAAGACCACCGCCTCAACAGCCGACGCGACCCCGGCGGTCACCGGGCGACCCACGCGTCCCGGTCCCGACCGAGCTCACAGACGATGGGCGGCAGATGCCCGCTGGCGACATCCGCGAGCGTGACCTCCTCAAGGACCCGACGCAGGCTGACCCGCACCGCGATCCACACATCCTGCAGGTGCTTGGCGGCGCCCTCGTAGACCGCATCCTCCGGCCGACGGCCCCGGACGCTGGCCAACGGACCGTCGGTGGCACGGATCACCATCGCAATGGTGATCTCATCGGCTGGTCGACAGAGCCGGTAACCGCCGTCGGCGCCACGTCTACTCAACACCAGACCACTCCGCCGAAGATCGGTGAGGATGTTCTCCAGAAACCGCAGCGGCAGGTCCTGCGCGGTCGCCAGGCTCTCACCCTTCACGAGCTCACCGTCGGAGGCTGCCAGCGTCAACAGTGCGCGCAGGGCATAGTCGGCTCGTGCGGAGATCTGCATATCTCCATCTTGCCGGTCATGGTCCCAGCGCGCCCCACACGGGGTACCATCGGTCGATCTCAGCCCGACTGTTCAGGCAGGAGCCCGCGGCGGGCGCGCATCCGGCGGTCCACGGTGTTGAACGCGGCGTCCACGAGCACCCCGATCGCGAAGATCGTCAACATGGACGCGATCACACCGGTCGCCTCCAGGAACTGGCGGCTGTTCTCCAGATCCGAACCGATGGACGGATGACCGGGCACGATGACCAGCAACTCACCCGCCATCAGGCTCCGCCAGGCGAACGCCCAGCCCTGTTTGAGCCCGGCCACCACCGACGGCAGGGCCGCCGGTGCCACCACGAGCCGGTACAGTTTCAGGCCTCGCGCGCCCATGGTCTGGCCGAGCCTGGTCAGCAGCGGCGGGACATAGTCGATACCGCTGATGACACCGTTGGCGACCGACGGCGCCGCACCGAGTACGACGACGAAGAGAATCGCCCCTTCGGTGAGCCTGAACAGCAGGATCGCCAGTGGGAACCAGACGATGGAGGGCATCGTCTGCAACGCTGTGATGAACGAGCCGACCGCGGTCCGCAACAGGGCGAACCGGGACACGGCCAGACCGACGACAGCACCGATCAGGACCGCCAGGGCGTACCCGACAAAAGCGCGCTGCATGGTACGGGCGAAGGCGGCCCAGAAGTCCCCACTCACCACCCGGTGGCCGAGCTCCGGCAACGCCTCGTCCGGGCCGGGTAGGACATAGGTTGGCTTCCAGCCGGTCCACACCACGATCTGCCACAACAACAGAAAAATCGCCACAGCGGCCAACTTCGGCCAGGTCGCCGACCACATCCGCAGTGCGAGCGGACGGCCGGGCGCCGCCACGGTCTCCAGGGCGTCGAGCCCGGCAAGAGCCGCATCGGTCGATGTGGTCGTCGCCGGCCCGCGCAGCGTATCGGGTCCGATGGTCGTATCAGTGGCCATGACGACTCACCTCCGCACGCAACCGGGCAGTGATCGTCGCGGCGAGCGCGGCCACGTCCGGTGCGTCGATGCGACGCGGGCGGTCGATCCCGACGTCGAAGATCTCAGCCACCCGCCCCGGCCGGCTCGACAGCAGCACGATGCGATCCCCCAGCCGCACCGCCTCACGCACGTCGTGGGTGACGAACAGGACGGTGACCCCGGTTTCGCGCCAGATCCGCTCCAGCTCGTCATGCAGCAGGTCCCGCGTCATCGCGTCGAGCGCGCCGAAGGGCTCGTCCATACACAGGATGTCGGCTTCCTGCGCGAACGTTCTGGCCAGGCTGACCCGCTGGCGCATGCCGCCGGAAAGCTCATGCGGCCGCTTGTCGGCCAGACCGGCCAGGCGAACCATGGTGAGGAGCTCGTCGACCCGGACCCGGCGATCGGCTCTGGGGACACCCCTGATCTTCATCGGCAGCGCGATGTTGCCCCCGGCGGTGAGCCACGGCAACAGGGCCGAATCCTGGAACATCATGCCGACCCTGCGGCCACCGACGTCGACCATGCCCGAACTCGGTCGGTCGATGCCGGCAAGAATGCCCAGGAGCGTTGATTTCCCGCAGCCGGACGCGCCCAACAGACACACGAACTCCCCTGGGCGCGCATCAAAGGAGACGTCGTCAAGCGCCTGGACCCGGTGCGGGCCGGACCCGAAGGTCCGACTCACACCGGCGATCCGTACCGCTCTCGTGTCGATGACGGCGGTCACGAAATCTTCTCCCCTGTTAGGGCCTGTCTGGTGGATCTGCGTCTACTTCACCGCGACAGCCGGTTTGCCCTGTGCGGTCAGCACCGCGTTCAGGGTTGCCACATCGAAAATCCCGTCGAGACTCGCCTTGGTGATCAGTCCGAGCTCCTGGGCATGATCGGCCGATGTGACCACTGAAGACGCGATCGGGTCGGAAGTGAATGTCAGCCGCTTCCATGCCGGCACGATCACGGCGTCCGCCAGGGGCTTGCCGGTGAGCTTCGCCAGTCCCTGGTTGGTGACCTGTTGCGCCTTGGCAGGGTCCGCACCCAGCGCATTGATCGAGGCGACGTTCGCCGCCACCAGCCGCTTGACGATCTCCGGGTTACTCGTCGCGTAGTCGGTGCGCACAACCAGCACGGTGGTGGTGAACCTGCCGTCGGGCCACTGCGAAGCCTCGTCCACCAGCAGTTTCCCGCCATCGGCGACCATCCGGGACAGCGTGGGCTCGGGCACCCAGGCACCGTCTACGGCACCTGACTTGAACGCGTCCACCGTCACCGCGTTGTCCTGCGGACGGACCTGAACGTCGCCGCCGCCGTTCTTGTCGGTGGCCAGGCCATGCTGCTTGAGGTAATACCGCAGCGCGACATCCTGGGTGTTGGCGAGACCGGGAGTCGCGATGGTCTTGCCGCGCAGCTGGTCGACCGAGGTGATGTCGCTCTTCACCACGAGGCCGGCCCCACCGGAGGTCGCGCCCGAGATGACGCGCAGCGCCGCACCCTTGGATTTGACAAAAGCGTTGACCGCGGGATTAGGCCCGATGTACCCGGCGTCGAGCGAACCGGACAGGATCGCTTCGGCCTCCTGCGTACCCGAGTTGAACGTCGTGGTTTCGATCTTCACCCCCGGGCCGAGCGTGGCCGCAAAGATTCCCTGGTCAAGACCGTAGATGGCAGGTGCGTGAGTGAGGTTCGGAAAGTAACCGAGCCGCAGCGTCCCCGTCGGGCCGGGCGCCGAGCTTCCGGCCGAACCCGTGGCCGAACTCCCGGTCGACACGGTGTTGCCGTCTCCCCCGCTCGAGCAGGCCGGTGCCGCCAACGCCAACGCGCCGGCCGCGAGCAGTGGCGTGATCCGACGCCACAGCCTCCTCGATGACATGTGCCTTCCCCCCAGTTGTGGTGTCTCACCGCAACGACGCCCCACGGCGTCATGCAAACCGATCGAAGTCATCGGAAAACTGAGCATGCCAGAGGAAGGCCCGGGACGCCATCCCCGGCCCGGGGACGAATGGATCAGAACAGGACCGACGCGAAGGTACCGACCCGGTAGAAACCAATCCGGTCATAGGCCTGGCGCGCGGGGTGATTGAACTCATTGACATACAGGCTGACAACAGGCGCGAGAGTCGCCTGCGCGATCGCCACCACGCTCGCGGTACCGGCCGCTCCCAGGCCCCTGCCCCGTAGCTCCGGGGTCACCCAGACCCCCTGGATCTGACAGACGTCTCCAGCCACCGCACCGATCTCGGCCTTGAACACGACCCGCCCGTCTTCGATGCGGGCAAAGGAACGACGGCGGCTGACGAACTCGGCGATCCGGGCCCGATAGAGGGCCCCGCCGTCGGCGAGTACCGGAGACACCCCGATCTCCTCGGTGAACATCGCCACACACGCCGGCAACAGCAGGTCCAACTCGTCCGGACGGACGTGACGCACGGCGGGGTCGGGAGCCACCGCGGGGGGCTCGGAGATCGCCAACAGCGGTTGGTCCGTCCTGATCTCACGGGCCGGTCCCCATACCGGTTCCAGATACCGCCACATGACCTGCACCGCATCTGCCACACCGACGATCGAGGAACATCGACGGCCCTGGCGGCGGGCCCGCTCGGCGAACGCCTTCGCCGAAGCCGGACCCGCCGCGACAGGCCAGAGGTTCGCGCCTGAGTAGCACACGGCGGCAAGGCGGCCGTCCACCAGATGGCCCCACATCTGGGCACCCAACCGCCAGGGCGCGAGTCCGCAGGCCTCCACCCGGGACGCGACGAACACGTCTGCGATCGGGTTACGCGCGAGCAGCTCCCGTACCGCAGGCAGATCGTGGTCGTCAAGCAGGCGGGTGGCCGCGGAGCGGAGCGGAAGGCCCATGGTCACAAACGCCGGGCGCTCTTACCCGACCGACACCGAAGGCCCGCCGGGTGCCGCCCCGTCGGCCTCCATCTGCTCGGCCAGCCGCATGGCCTCCTCGATCAGGGTCTCGACGATCTGCGCTTCGGCAACGGTCTTGACAACCTCGCCCCGGACGAAGATCTGACCCTTGCCGTTGCCGGAGGCAACCCCGAGATCGGCCTCGCGAGCCTCGCCCGGCCCGTTCACCACGCAGCCCATGACGGCGACGCGCAGTGGCACCGTCATTCCCTCCAGCCCAGCGGTGACTTCTTCGGCCAGCTTGTAGACGTCGACCTGTGCCCGACCGCAGGACGGACACGAAACGATCTCCAGGGTACGCTGACGCATCCCCAGGGACGCGAGAATGCCGATGCCGACCTTGACCTCCTCGATGGGGGGCGCGGACAGCGACACCCGCAAGGTGTCACCGATGCCCTCCGACAGCAAGGCACCGAAGGCCACGGCCGACTTGACGGTGCCCTGGAAGGCCGGACCGGCCTCGGTGACACCCAGATGCAGCGGGTAGTCGCAACGCTGCGCGAGCAACCGGTAAGCCTGGATCATCACGACCGGGTCGTGGTGCTTCACGGAAATCTTGATGTCGGTGAAGCCGTGCTCCTCGAACAGGGAGCACTCCCACAGCGCCGACTCCACCAACGCCTCCGGGGTCGCCCGTCCGTACTTGGCCAGCAGGCGCTTGTCCAACGACCCCGCGTTCACCCCGATCCGGATGGGCGTGGCAGCGGCGCCGGCGGCGCGAGCGATCTCCCCGACCTTGTCGTCGAACGCCTTGATGTTCCCGGGGTTAACCCGGACCGCGGCGCAGCCCGCATCAATCGCGGCGAAGACGTATTTCGGCTGGAAGTGGATGTCTGCGATCACCGGGATCGGCGACTTCTTCGCGATGGCGGCCAGCGCGTCCGCATCGTCCTGGCTGGGGACGGCCACTCGCACGATCTGGCAACCGGCGGCGGTGAGCTCCGCGATCTGCTGCAGGGTGGAGTTGACATCCGAGGTGAGTGTGGTGGTCATGGACTGGACGGAGACCGGCGCGTCCCCGCCGACCGGCACCGTGCCGACCTGGATCTGCTTGCTACGACGCCGGGTGGCGAGCGGGAGGGCCGGCGCCTCGGGCATGCCGAGAGTTACTGTCACGATGTCCTCACTGGCGTGTCGATGGTCGGAAGCTGGACAAAAGACTGACCCGCAAAGCGCTCTAAGCCCGCCGAGCCAGCGGCGATGCGGTCTCGCTGACAGCAGACCACCATCTAGCTCCTTCTCCGCCGTACAAGAGCGGGAGGCTAGTTGAAACTAATCGGATTGACGATGTCGGCGGATAGGATGATCAGACTCAGGAGCACGAAAAACGCGACCATCGCGTATGCCGCGGGCAGGAGCTTCACGAGGTCGACCCGTTTGACCGGTCCCCGATAGCCGGTCAACCGGCGCACCCCGTGCCGCGCCTGCTCGAAGCCGAGAACCGCCAGATGCCCGCCATCGAGCGGGAACAGCGGCAGCAGGTTGAACAGGCCGACCGCCAGGTTGACCCCCGCTACCAGCACCAGGAAGTCACCGATCCGCTGGGCGACGGACACGTCCTGTGCCGACAGCAACTCACCACCGGCCCGTGCCGCACCGACCACACCGACCAGACCGTTGGCGTTGCGATCCTCGCCGAAGAGGTTGGTGAGGTCACCGAGTCGGTGGACCAGCGTGTCGTACATCCCGGTGACGCCGCTGCCAAGGATGCGCGCGGTCCTCGGGATGGCCGAGATCGGGTTGTACCGCACAACGTCGTAGCCCTGTGCGATGCCGATCGCCCCAACCTGATCGTCGCCAGCCAACCCGGTCTGACGGTCACGCCGGGCCGAGACCAGATCAGGTCGTAGCGTCACGGCCTGTCCGTCCCGGTCGACCACGAGGGTCGCAGGCCCCGGGCCATGATCACGAATGAGGCGGGTGAACTGGCTCCAGTCCCTGATCGTCGTCCCGTCGAAACTCACGACCCGATCACCCACGCGCACACCCGCGAGCTCGGCCGGACCCACCAGCGCCTGCGGGGCACACTGCCCGGCCACCGGCACGCAGACCGTCCGGCCGACCTTGTTCGCGCTGGGATGCAAGGTGCCGAGAAGCAGCAACACGCTGTAAATCAGAACGAGGGCGATGACGAAGTGCATGAACGACCCGGCCGCGAGTACGACCGCCCGCTGGCGGGCCGGCCGGGTGTGGAACGCCCGGTCGGCGTCAGCCGGATCAATCTCCTCGAGCGGGGTCATCCCCTCGATCTTGACGAATCCCCCGGCCGGAAGCGCCTTGATCCCGTACTCGGTTTCACCCCGGGTACGCGACCACAACGTCGGGCCGAATCCGACGAAGAATTTCGAGGCCTTCATGCCATAGTGACGTGCCGTCATGAAGTGACCGGCCTCGTGCAGGACGATAGAGACGATCAGAGCCAAGGCGAACGCGACGATGCCAATCGCGTTGGTCATGGTGCGATCACACCCCGATCACGGCGCTGGAGAATGTCGCATCGTACCTCAGCGTCACGAAATCATCACTGTCCGATCGACTCCTTGATCGATGAGAGCGCGCACCTGTTCGCGCGCCTCCTGCTCAGTGCTCAACACCTCATCCAGGCTCGGACGTTGCATCACCGTGTGCGACATGACCACCTCGGCCACAACGTCGACGATGCGTACGAACGGCAGGCGGTGTCCGAGGAAGGCCGCCACGGCCTCCTCGTTGGCGGCATTGAAGACCGCGGGCGCGGTCCCGCCGCGGCGCCCGGTCTCCCGGGCGAGATCCACCGCCGGAAACGCGACCGCGTCCAGGGGCTCGAAGGTCAACGACTGGGCCCGCCGCCAATCCATCGGGGCCTGTGCATCGGCTACCCGATCGGGCCACCCCAGGGCCAGGGCGATAGGCAGGCGCATGTCGGGCGGGGAGACCTGCGCCAACGTCGACCCGTCGACGAACTCGACCATCGAGTGCACCAGCGACTGCGGGTGGACGACGACGTCGATGTCGTCATAGGGCACGCCGAAGAACAGATGCGCCTCGATCAGCTCGAGGCCCTTGTTCATGAGGGTAGCCGAATTGATCGTGACGAGCGGCCCCATGTCCCAGGTGGGGTGCGCCAGCGCCTGCTGCGTGCTCACCTGGCCCAGTTCGGCGCGGGAGCGGCCCCGAAACGGCCCGCCGCTGGCGGTGAGGACGAGCTTGCGAACCTCCGCGGCCCGGCCGCCGCGCAGGCACTGGGCCAGCGCCGAATGCTCGGAGTCCACCGGAACGAGCCGGGAAGGATCGCCCTCCAGCGCGTCAAGGACAAGGGGACCACCGGCGACCAGTGACTCCTTGTTGGCAAGTGCCACCGTGCGACCGGCCCGCAACGCGGCCAGCGTGGGTGCGAGGCCCACCGAACCGGTGATGCCGTTGAGCACGACATCGCAGGGCCACGCGGCGATCTCCGTGGCTCCGTCCGGTCCGGTGAGAATCTTCGGGATGGCGTACTCGCCCTTGCGGAAACCCCGCCGGGATGCCTCCGCGTAGAAGGCGAGCTGTAGATCCTGCGCGGCGCAGGCACGGGCTACCCCAACGGCCTCGACACCCAGGTCAAGGGCCTGAGCGGCCAGCAGGTCGACCCTTGCCCCACCGCCGGTCAGCGCGACCACGCGGAACCGGTCGGGATTGCGTTTCACCACATCTATGGCTTGGGTCCCTATCGAACCAGTCGAACCAAGCAGGACAACCTCGCGCGGCACCGGGGTCTCGACCACGTCGACCATTGTCGCAGGCGCCCGGAGGGCACGCCCACACCTGTTCGCCAGCCGACACCCGACCCTGCCTGGGCAGGACTCCTACGCCCGAAAAGGGACGGTGGTCATCAATAAAGTGTTATTTAGCACAGCTCCACCGCGTCGTGCACCGGGCACCCGCCTTTGCACATGCAAAGTGTCATCGCACTGGTACGCACCGTCCTCGCGCGTTCCCGGGAAACAGCTGACCCGGTTAGCTCAGGTTCATCCAGGCTGAGGTTCATCCACAGCCAAGGCCCTGACCCCAGGAGGCCGCGAGTGCCACCAGCCGACCGCACGTATCCCGTCCGCCACCATCACCTGGACCAGCACCTGGACCGTCGCCGAGGCCGCATCCCACCGGTGCGACACACGGCCACCCGCACCCGACGTTTCCACGTGTACGACCGCGACGGCGAGGTGATCGCTTCCTTCGACGACTGGGACACCGCGCACGCATGGGCGCACGAGCAGGCCACCGACCCGGCCATCCGGACCCCTCTCGACGTCGACGACCGCCCGAACCGCATCACCCGACGGGTGCACGCACGCGGGTGTGAATTCATCGCCTGGGAGCCCGTGGCACGCCTGTCGATCGGCTGCGAACACCATGGCTGACGAACACCATGGCTGACGAACAGCGGAGTTGAGGCCGATGGCGCGGACCGTACGGCTATCGCGGGGGCGGTGCGGCGGTGCTCGGCACCGGAGTGGCCGGCGCGGGCGTCGGATGCCCACGGAAGAAGGCGAAGGCGACCTCGGTGGCGCTGAACTGCGCACGCGCCGCGCCCTTGGGAGGGTCTGCATCCGGATCGGGCCAGACGTGGCCACCACCCACGCTTGCCAACAGGCCCACGTCACGGCCGGCGGGACAGGACGTGAACACCAACCGCCGAAGAGCGGTGGTGTCCCGCATCCACGCGCTGGCCGGCCCACAGCCGACGAATCCGGCGTAACGGTCGAGGCGGGCCTGCATCGGCTGTGCCTGAGTGCCCTCGAAGGGTGCGGGACGATCCGCTCCCCCGCCCTCCAGCGGCGTCACCGGGTCGCTGGTTCCGTTGATCGCCAGCAGGCTCGGCGCGGGGCCCGAACAGCTGGCGGGCAGGACTGCGAAGGCCACTGGCATGACCGCGGCGAAGATCCCCGGCAGCTCGCAGGCCGCCGTCACAGCCATGTCCGCGCCGTCGGCCAGGCCGGTGGCGAACACCCTGCGGCTGTCCAGGCACATCCGGGTGCCCAGGTCACCGATGAGCGCAGCCACGAACGCCACGTCGTCCGGTCCGATGGTGGCCCGGCGCGGGAAGTTCCAGCGGCCGTTCACGCCGTCCGGGGTGACAACCACATAACCCGTCCTGGTACCGATCGCCGCCAGATGGGCGTAGCGCTCCAGCGCGGCCGGGGCCTCCCCGAAGGCGTGAAAGGCGAGGACGAGCGGTAGCGCTCGGGCGCCTGCGTCGACGGCGGGAACCGCCAGCTGGTAGGTGCGGGTGTCCGCCCCGACCTGGACCGACTGCCGGCTCGACCCGGCCGCGATGGTCCTGCCGGTCACACATCCGCTCGGCGCGGTCGGCGACGGCGCCGTTGGTCGTGCCCCGGTAGCGCCGGGCGTACCCGCGGCGGTACCGGCGGGGCCAGCGCCGTCAGCGCCGCCCGCACCCGCTGACTGCCCCACCCTGGTCTGCAGGCCGGGATCGTCCCCACCGAAGTAGAGGACCAGCCCGATGATGATCAGAATGGCCCCGGCCGCCGCCGTCACCGGAACCCAGCGCGGGTTGCGGTGACGGCGGGCGACAGAGCGACGGGACGAGCGGCGGTCACCCGGCGGCACTGTCACTCCGGTCCGACCCGTCAGCCGCCAGCTGCCCACACGCTGCCGCGATGTCGCGTCCCCTCGTATCGCGCACAGTCGCAGCGATTCCGCGCCGGCGTAGCCGACGGACGAACTCCCGCTCCCGGCCCCGTTCGCTGGCCCGCCACGACACCGCCCGGGTCGGGTTGAGGGGAATCAGATTGACGTGCGCAAGCCGACCGGCGAGGAGCCCGGCCAGGGCATCGGCGCGTTCCGGCTGGTCGTTGACGTCGTCGATCAGCGCATACTCGATGCTCACCCGGCGTCCGGTCACCTCGGCGTACTCCCAGGCCGCGGCGAGTACCTCCGCCACGGGCCAGCGCCTGTTCACCGGGACGAGGCGATCACGCAACTCGTCGTCGGGTGCGTGCAGGGAAACCGCCAGCGTCACCGGCAGGCCTGTCCCCGCCAGCCGGCGTATCGCCGGCACCAACCCGACCGTGCTCACGGTGATCGACCGTGCCGACAGCCCCAGGCCCACCGGTGCCGGGCCACTGAGTATCCGCAACGCGGCGATCACGGTGGCGTAGTTGGCCAGCGGCTCGCCCATACCCATGAACACGACGTTCGACAGCCTGGTCGGGCCGCCCGCAAGCTCGCCGCGGACGAGCGTCCGGGCCGCCGCGACCACCTGGTCCACGATCTCGGCCGTGGACAGGTTGCGGGTGAGCCCGCCCTGGCCGGTCGCGCAGAACGGACAACCCATCCCGCACCCGGCCTGGCTGGACACGCAGACCGTGGACCGGTCGGGATAGCGCATCAGAACCGACTCGATCAACACGCCGTCAAAGGCCCGCCACAGCGTCTTGCGCGTGTCTCCGCCATCACAACTCATGACGTTCACCGGTGTCAGCAGCACCGGTAGCAGCGCTTCCACAAGGCCGGAGCGAGACGCGACGGGAAGATCCGTCATCGCCTCCGCATCGTCGGCGCACAGATGTCTGGCGAAATAATGGCGGGAGATCTGGTCGGCCCGGAAGGCCGGCTCGCCCAGGGACACGGCCAGCTCGCGGCGCTGCTCGACGGTGAGGTCAGCGAGATGGCGGGGTGGGTGCACCCGCGCGGAGCGGACCAGCGGTAGCGGCGCCGATGCGGCGGAGGAATCGGTCATGACCCCTCCAGTCTGCCAGGTCACGATGGTGGCGCGAAGGCGGTGATCAGCAACCAGGCAACGGGCGCCGTACACAGCACCGAGTCCAACCGGTCCATTATCCCGCCATGGCCCGGCAGCAGGTTGCCCATGTCCTTGATGCCGATGTCCCTCTTGAGCAACGATTCGCCCAGGTCACCGACGGTCGCCGTGCAGGCGATCGCGATGCCGAGCACCGCCCCCTGCCAGAGAGCGGCATGCAGGGGCCAGGCCATCGAGACGCTGGCGACGATCACGCATACGACGACGGAACCGGCGAAGCCCTCCCAGGACTTACCCGGCGACACCGTCGGGGCGAGCTTGTGCCGCCCACCCGAGAGCACACCCGCGGTGTACCCGCCGATGTCACTGGCCGCGGCGGTAGCCAGGAAAGCGACCACGCGGCGCGGCCCGTCCGGCGGGCTGGTCAGCAGGGCTGCGAAGCCGGCCGGGAGACCGATATACGCCGCGCAGAACACCCCGGCCGCCATGTCGGTCAACAGGTGCTGGTCAGAATAGGCGAGCCGCCAAGCGGTCGTTACGACGACCGTCGCGGCCAGGGCCAGCACCAGACCGGAGGTACCGGTGAGGTAGGCCACCGCCGGCATGGCCGCCGTCCCCACCGCGAGCGGCGCCAGAGCGATCCTTCTCCCGCACAGGCGCAACGCTCTGACCATCTCGAACTCGCCAACCGTGACAGCCGCGCAAATCACGGCGATCCACAGTGGACGCACCGTGAACAGGGGCACGATAATGATCAACGCCAGCACGATACCGACTATGATCGCCGCGGGAAGATCCCGACCTGCTCGCACCCGGCGCACCTCGAGCTCGCGGGTCGCATGTCCGACGCCCGTCACGCGATCCCCACCCAAGGCCCTGACCATGAACTTCTCTTACCGGCCGGGGCGACGGGCATGCACGATATCACCCTGGAACGTGTTCGACTCACGGCTGCGGACGGCAGCGTGCCTGTCTGCGTCGGTCAGACGGCAAGCAGCTCCGACTCCTTGTGCCGCAGCAACTCGTCCACCTGGCCGACATATCGATGAGTTGCCTCGTCCAGGTCCTTCTCCGCGCGCCGGCCCTCGTCCTCACCCGCATCGCCATCGCGGACGATGCGGTCGATGGCCTCCTTGGCGTGCCGGCGGACGTTGCGAATGCTGATCTTCGCATCCTCTGCCTTGGTCCGCGCGACCTTGGCGAGGTCCCGTCGCCGCTGCTCGGAGAGCTCGGGAAAGATGCACCGAATGATCGTTCCGTCGTTGCTCGGATTCACACCGAGGTCGGAGTCTCGGACGGCCTTTTCGACCGCCGCCAGCGAGCCCTTGTCGTACGGCGTGATGATCACCATTCGTGGTTCCGGAATGTGGAACGACGCCAGCTGGCTCACCGGCGTCGGCGCGCCGTAGTAGTCGACGAGAACCTTCGAGAACACCGAAGGAGTGATCCGCCCCGTCCGGATGTTGGCGAAGTCGTCCTTCGCGACCAGGACCGCCTTGTCCATCTTCTCCTCGGCCTCGAGGAGCACGTCGTCGATCACGATCGTCCTTCCGTCCCGCCCTCGTCCACACTGACCAGGGTGCCGATCTTCTCACCGCGGACGGCTCGCAATATGTTCCCCTCCGTCAGCAGGTCGAAAACCACGATCGGCAACCGATTGTCCATGCACAGGCTGATGGCCGTAGCGTCCATGACCTTCAGCCCGCGAGCCAGCACCTCGCCGTAGACGAGCGTGTCGAAACGAACCGCATGGGGGTTCGTCGTGGGGTCTGCGTCGTAGACACCGTCGACCTTGGTCGCTTTGAGAACAGCCTGCGCCTTGATCTCCAGAGCCCGTTGCGCGGCGGTGGTGTCCGTGGAGAAAAACGGTGCGCCCAGGCCCGCCCCGAAGATGACGACACGGCCCTTCTCCAGGTGTCGGATGGCCCGCAGCGGCAGGTACGGCTCGGCAACCTGGCCCATGGCGATCGCCGTCTGCACCCGGGTCACCACCCCCTGACGCTCCAGGACATCCTGCAGCGCCAGGCAGTTGATCACTGTAGCGAGCATCCCCATGTAGTCGGCCCTGGCACGGTCGACGCCACGTTCGGCAAGCCGCTGGCCGCGGAACATGTTGCCGCCGCCGACCACGACCGCGATCTCGATGCCGGTCCCGCTCGCTTCCGCGATCTGGCGTGCAATGGTCGCCACCGTGTCAGGGTCGATACCGAGAGGCTCGCCCCCGGCGAACGCCTCACCGGACAGCTTCAGCAGCACGCGATGCCAGCGCACATCCGTCAACTCACAACCGGCTGCAGTGCCTGCATCCCTGATGGCGTTCTCGGTCACGATCGGCCCCCTCGCCGTCAGCCGCGATCATCGGCCGGTGGACGTGCACTGCCAGCTAGTCTGCCCCACGCCTGTACGCAGGAGAATCTCGGGCGGTACGACGTGCGGTCAGGCCTGTTTGACGTTGAATCGGGCGAAACGACCAACCTCGATCTTTTCACCGAGGGCTGACCCGGCCTGTTCGAGCAGCGCCCGAATAGTGATCTTACCGTCCCGGACCCATGGCTGCTCAAGCAGGACCACCGACTTCACGTAACCGTTCAGCCGGCCTTCCACAATCTTCGGAAGGGCCAGCTCGGGCTTGCCCTCCTCGCGAGCGGCGGCCTCGTAGATCTTCTTTTCCTGCTCAAGAACCTCGTTCGGGATCTGCTCCGCGGTCACATAGAGCGGGTCGGCCGCCGCGATGTGTTGCGCGATGTCACGCCCAAGCTGCTTGAACTGGTCGGTCTTGGCAACGAAGTCAGTCTCGCATCTCAGTTCCAGCAGAACACCGATAGTCGGCGGCAACTGTGGGTCGGTCTTGTGCAGATAGGAGTCGACCAGACCATTCGAGGCACTGCGCCCGGCCCGCTTGGCAACCTGCGCCAAACCCTTCTCCCGGAGCCACGACCGGGCCTTCTCGAAGTCACCGTCGTTCTCGACGAGCGCTTTCTTGACGTCGCTCATTCCGGCACCGGTCAGTTCCCGGAGCTTGCGAATGTCAGCGGCTGTGATCTCTGCCATGGTGCTCTTCTCGTTCCGTCCGGCTGCTGGTGTTTGTGGGGACGCTGCTGGGACATGGCGCTGCTGGGACTCACGGGCTGGCGCGCTCGCGGACCCGACAGCGCCACGATCAGTTGGACACCGGTTTGGATCTTCTCAGACCCGGACGGTGGCAGCACCCACCGCGGTGACCGTGTCGGAATCGATCTGACCTGCGCCGTTGCGCTCGTGACTGGCATTCTGCTCGGACGTCGCCTCCGCGGCCACCGCCGGCTCGGCCACCGCCGGCTCGGCCACGACCGGCTCGGCCACGGCACTCTGGCCACGCAGAAGCTCTTCCTCCCACGCGGTCAGCGGCTCGCCGCCGGCTGCCACCTCGGGCTTGGCGTCCGTCGACGTCGACCCGCCCGCCCGGGAGCGCAGGCCGGCCGCCACGGCGTCGGCCACCACGCGGGTGAGCAGGGTCGCGCTGCGGATCGCGTCGTCGTTGCCAGGAATCGGGTAGTCGACCTCGTCCGGGTCACAGTTCGTGTCCAGAATCGCCACCACCGGAATTCCCAGCTTCCGCGCCTCGCCGACCGCGATGTGCTCTTTCTTCGTGTCGACGATCCAGACCGCGCTGGGCACACGGGCCATGTCGCGGATACCACCGAGGGTGCGCTCAAGCTTGGCCTTCTCGCGAGAAAGAACCAGCTGTTCCTTCTTCGTCCGGACCTCCGTACCGCCGGTGAGCTCGATTTCCTCAAGCTCCTTCAGCCGCTGGAGGCGCTTGTAAACCGTGGAGAAGTTCGTGAGCATGCCACCGAGCCAGCGCTCCTTGACATAGGGCATACCGACCCGCTGCGCCTGCTCCTCGATGGCCTCCTGGGCCTGCTTCTTGGTCCCGATGAACAGGACCGTACCGCCGTGGGCGACGGTCTCCTTCACGAAGTCGTAAGCACGGTCGATGTAGGACAGGGTCTGCTGCAGGTCGATGATGTAGATGCCATTGCGCTCGGTGAAGATAAAGCGCTTCATCTTCGGGTTCCAGCGCTTTGTCTGGTGCCCGAAGTGGACACCGCTTTCGAGCAACTGCTTCATGGTGACGACAGCCATGGCTAGTCGCTCCCTTCCGGCGCCGGACGGACCGGCGCACCTCGGTTACAGGCCCCGGCCGGCGACCGGGGCCCCTGACGCCCTGTTGGCCCCTACCACCGCGGGAACGGCGGACCGAGGAAGCCTTCCCCGCCATACCAGGAAGGTCGGCAGAGAAAGGGCGCGCGTATTCAGCTCGACGGCACGAGCCGTGTCCTCGATTCTACGCCCACCCGCACCGCGCTCCTGCGCGGGTTGTCCACAAGGGGATGTCCGCGCGTGACCGCAGGCGCTGCTGCAGGCACCGTGGCAATCGTGACCGGAGATCCGCACCGGCCCGAGGCCTCGAGTGAACCAAGGAGCCGTCATGATCCCGCTGCCCCGGCATCGAGCCCTCATCCTCGTCCTGGCCCTACTGGTCACCCTGATGGTCAGCCAATGGCCGCGCACGGTGGCCGACTTCCGCACGCTGGCGGCAACCGCTCCGTCGCCGGCACCTGCCCCAGCCCCAGCACGTTGGCGGGCACCGCTGGACGGCCCACTGATGATCGGTCGCGGCTTCGAGGCACCCGCGACGCCCTACGGACCGGGCCACCGCGGTGTCGACCTGGTAGGCAGGCCAGCCGCGGACGTGCGCGCCGCCGGTCCGGGAATCATCGCGTTCGCCGGCATGATCGCCGGGCGCGGCGTGATCACGATCAGTCACGGGGCACTGCGAACGACCTACGAGCCCGTCATTCCGGTTGTCCCCGCGGGTCGGTCAGTAGGCGCCGGTGAGATCATCGGCCGGCTCGTCGCGGGGCATCCGGGGTGTCCCGCCGACGCCTGCCTGCACTGGGGCCTGCTCGACGGATCCCGGTACCTCAATCCGCTCAGCCTGCTGCCGCACCGTCATCCCAGGCTGCTGCCACTGGCTTGAACCCGTCCCGTCGGACCGCTTGCCGTCAAGCCCGGGGGTGCCCCTGTTCATAAGCGGCCCGGAGCCGTTCCGGCGTGACGTGAGTGTAGATCTGCGTGGTCGCGGGACTTGCGTGCCCCAGCAGCTCCTGCACCGAGCGCAGATCGGCACCGCCTTCCAGCATGTGGGTGGCGGCGGCGTGCCGAAGGCCATGGGGGCTCGCAGATCGGGCGCTGCCAACCGCGGCCAGCCGGGCGCTGAGGATGCGACGGACCGTACGCGGGTCCAACCGGCGACCGCGGGCGCCGAGGAACAGCGCCCGGCCGCTACCGGGCACCGCGAACACAGGCCGGCCGGCGTCCAGCCAGGCCCGCAATGCGCGCCGTGCGGGCACGCCGAACGGAACCGCGCGCTCGTGTCCGCCCTTGCCCAGCACCCGCACGAGCCGCCGTTCGTCATCGACGTCGTCGAGGTCGAGACCACAGAACTCACCGACGCGGGTGCCGGTCGCGTACAGCAGTTCGACAACCGCGCCGTCCCGTGACCGGAGCGCATCCCGGCGTGGTCCGGCCGGTCCATCCTCGGCCTCCGTTCGCGGGTCCACCGCCAGCAGTTCCCACGCCTGGACGGCGCTCAGCACGGTCGGCAGCGTCGACGAGCGCCGGGGTCCTACAAGCCGATCGGCGACATCGACGGGCAGCCAGCCCCGCCTCGCCGCGAACGCGCTGAAGCCGCGGGCGACCGACGCCCGTCGGGCCACGGTCGTGGCGGCGGTGCCGGTAGCGCGCATCGCCGCGAGCCAGCCGCGCAGCACACCGAGATCGAGGTCCACCAGTTCGCAGCGCCCTACCCCACGGGCGTACGCGCATAGATTTCGGAGATCGACTGTGTAGGCACGCACCGTCTCCACCGACCGGTTCCGCTCGGTGGACAGGTACCTCCGGTAGGCGTCAACCGCGACGTCCCAGGTAACCGCATCCGCGCGAGCACCCGCCTCACCACCCATATGCCCGACCGTGCCCTGTCACGGCGGCCAGGTCAACAACGATCAGCTCA
>NZ_CAUVXG010000023.1:26754-54913 GCF_963555885.1 Protofrankia sp. Cr2 | reverse complement strand
CCGCCGACGGCGCTCGGCCGAGCGCCGTCAGGCTGTACCCGCCAGCTCGATGCTCCACCAGACCCGCCGCGACAAGGGGGCCCATCAGCGCCTGCACGGTTGCCGGTCGCTGACCCACCCGTTCGGCGAGCACCGCACCACCCACCGACCCACGCGCCGGCATGACATCGAGCAGCCGCCGCACGAGCTCGGGAAGGCCGTCGCGGACGCCCGGCGGTACGGGCAGGTAGCCGGCGAGCTCACCGACCGCGCCGATCTCCTCGCAGACCTCGGCCGCATCGGTGACCAGGACGGTCTGTTCACGGTGCGTCCGCAACAGACGGTGGCAGCCCACGCTCAGTGCGCTGGTGACGGGTCCGGGAACAGCCATGACCACCCGCCCCAACCGCCGGGCGTGCCGGGCGGTGTTCAGAGCACCGCTTCGATGACCCGCCTCGACCAGAACCGTGCCCCGGGTCAACGCGGCGATGATCCTGTTACGGGTCAGGAAGCGCCCCCGGTAGGGCGGGCTGCCCGGTGGCGCCTCGCTCAGGACCAGCCCGTTGTCGCGGATACGCGCCAGCAGCTCCGCGTGGGCACGCGGATAGGCGATGTCGACGCCGCCGGCAAGGACCGCAATCGTGGGCCCACCGGCCGCGAGCGCGCCACGGTGGGCAGCCGCATCGATGCCGAAGGCCGCCCCGGAGACCACCGTCCAGCCCCGGTCCGACAGCCCCGAGGCAAGATCGGAGGTGACGGTCGTTCCATAGGCCGTGGCCGCGCGCGACCCCACGACCGCCACGGCCCGCTCGCACAACTGGTTGAGGTCCCCGGCGCCGTGCACCCACAGCGCGAGCGGTTCGCCCGGTTCGGTGTGCGCATCGGCCCCGGGCACATCGCGAAGTACGCCCAGCGCGGACGGCCACTCCAGGTCACCCGGGCAGAGCAGTCGCCCGCCGAGTGTGGCCAGCAGGCGAAGGTCGCGCTCCGGGTCGACATCGGGATGGCGCACGCGTAGATCGGCCCAGACCGATGCCGCTCCGCGGCGGGCGACCTCGATACCGATCGCCGGCTTGTCAGACCCGACCGCGCGTGCCAGGGCCACCCGAGCCAGCCGCTCGCTGTCGGCGGTCACTGGGACCGCCCTGGCAGGCGCAGGTCCAAAGCCATCCCGAGCTGGGTCGGCCCGGGGCACGCCACGCCTGCGAGGTCGGCGAGGGTCCAGGCGACCCGCAGGACCCGGTCGAGCCCCCGAGCGGTCAGCTGACCCGATTCGAAGGCAAGATCGGCTGGTCGGGTCACGCCGGCCGGCAGCGGCCACATTCGGCGCAGCGCCGGACCCGGGATCTCGGCGTTGGTCCGCCACGGCGTCCCGGTCAACCGGCGGGCGGCCGCCTGCCGAGCACCCCGGACGCGCTCGGCCGCCACCACGGAGGTCTCGGCGTACTTGTAGTCCGCTCGCAGCTCGGCGCGGCTCGGCGCGGCAAGCTCCACCTGCAGATCCACCCGGTCGAGCAGGGGTCCCGACAGCCGGGAGAGATAGCGTCTGCGAACCAGGCTCGGGCAGTCGCACAGTTTGGCCGCGGCGCCGCCCGCCCGGGCGCATGGGCACGGGTTCGCCGCCAACACCAACAGGAACCGGGCGGGAAACCGGGCGCTGATCCGGGCCCGGGCAATCTCGATCACCCCGCTTTCCAACGGCTGGCGTAACGCGTCCAACGTGGGGCGGGCGAATTCGGGAGCCTCGTCCAGAAACAGGACACCCCGGTGTGCCTGGCTGGCCAGCCCCGGCCGCAGCACGGTTGAACCGGCACCGACGAGTGCACCTGGTGTTGCCGAGTGATGCGGGCTGCGAAACGGCGGACGGAGCACGAGCGGGCAGTGCGCCGGCAGCAACCCGGCAACCGAGTGCACGGCTGTTACCTCCAGCGCGGCCTCGGCGTCGAGCGCGGGCAGCAGACCTGGCAACCGCTCTGCCAGCATGGTCTTGCCGCTGCCCGGTGGCCCTTGCATGAACAGGTGGTGGCCGCCGGCAGCCGCCACTTCGACCGCCAGACGACCGCGGGACTGGCCCGCCACGTCGGCGAGATCGCCGGCATCCTGCGCGGCGGCCGGCGGCCCATCCAGGATGATTCCGGGCGGTGGAGCCGGCGCGTACTCACCACGCAGGAGCCGGACCAGACAGTCGAGATCCCGCACGGGTTCGACGACGACGCCCGGGACCAACGCCGCCTCCGCGCCGTTCGCCTCGGGAACGACGACGCGGTCAATGCCCGCATCGAGCGCGGACATCACCGCCGGCAGCACACCGCGGACAGGCCGCAACCGGCCGTCCAGCGCAAGCTCGCCAAGGAGCACCCGGCCGCGGAGCGAATCCGGTGGAACCGTGGCCGCAGCGCCGAGAACCGCTGCGGCCATCGCCACGTCGAACCCGCTGCCGGACTTCGGCAGGGTCGCGGGGAAGAGCCCGACCGTGATCCGCTGGTTGGGCCAGGCCTGACCCGAGTTGACGATCGCGGCGCGGATGCGGTCCTTGGCCTCGTGCAGCGCCGCGTCCGGCAAACCGACGAGGGTGATGGCGGGCAGCCCGTTGGCGAGATCCGCCTCGACTTCGACGAGGTGCCCGTGCACCCCCACGATGGCGACGCTGAACGCCCGCGCGAGCGCCATCAGAACGCCCCGCGCAGGTGTTCCACCCGAATCGGGCGATCCCAGCGGCGATACACCTCGACGACGTCGAACCGCAACGCCACCAGTTCATGATTATGATCATGAAGCCACTGTGCGGCGACCCGGCGGATCCGCGCGGCCTTGGCTGGGACCACGGCAGCGGCCGGCGTCCCGTAGCGGTCCCCGGAGCGGGTCTTGACCTCACAGAACACCAGACACGAACCGTCCCGGGCGACGATGTCGACCTCGCCCGCGGCGCACCGCCAGTTGCGGTCGACGATCTCCATTCCGCCCTCCAGCAGATGCCGGACGGCGGTGTCCTCCCCGAACCTCCCGAGCGCATCCTTGACCCGCATCGTCCGCTCCCGTCCACGGGCGACGGACGCGCCCGTGAAGATCAGAGTGGTCGACGGGTCGGCCCTTGGCGATAAAAGATCAGGTTCTGTGGACAACGTGTGTTCATCCACAGGCCCGACCCGAGCCGGATGCAGCGGGCGTCAGAGCTCCGCTTTGGTCAGCTCCTCGACGTTGATGTCCTTGAACGTGACCACACGGACGTTCTTCACGAACCGCGCAGGCCGGAACATGTCCCACACCCACGCATCGCGCAGGGTGAGTTCGAAGAAGACCTCGCCGGCGCTGTTGCGGACATCGATCTGGTAATCGTTCGCCAGATAGAAACGACGATCAGTCTCGATCACGTAGGAGAACAGACCGACGACGTCCCGGTACTCGCGATAGAGCTGGAGCTCCATCTCGGTCTCGTACTTTTCGAGGTCCTCGGCGCTCATGCGCTCTCCGTCGCGCTGCATAGCCCGGTCGGTGTCACGACGTCCTCCAGCCGCGACAGTCGTTCACGGTGAGCTCCTGCCACATTGACATACGACATCCGATGCTGTTCACACGGCCCGTAAACGGCCAGAGCCGCGGCGTGCGTGGCTGTGACATACCCTTTGTGCTGCGCAAAATCGTACTCGGGAAAGCCGGAGTGCAGACCGTCCATGATCCGATCCCTGGTCACCTTTGCGACGACGGACGCCGCTGCCACGCAGGCCACCACCTGGTCCCCCTTGAGCACGGCTGTGGAGCCGACTCCCAACCCCGCCACCGCGAACCCGTCGGTCAGGACATATCCGGGCCGCTGAGCCAACCGGGCCACCGTGCGGCGCATTCCGGCTATGTTCGCCACATGTACACCGTGCAGGTCGATCTCGGAAGCGTCGATCACGACGGTCGCCCAGGCCTGGGCGACGCCGAGTATGTCCTCGAACACCTGGTCACGCAGACGGGCCGACAGCCGTTTGGAGTCTGCCAGCGCACCGAGCCGTCGTGATCCACCCGCGGGCAGAATGACGGCTGCAACCACGAGCGGACCTGCGCACGCGCCACGGCCGGCCTCATCAACCCCGGCAACGGGGCCGAGCCCTCGGCGCACGAGCGCACGCTCGTAGCCCCACAGCCCGCCGTCACGTCGGATCGTCGCGCTGGCCGGGGTGAACGGCAGCGTACGGTCGGGTCCGACGTCCCCGCCGACGGCGGTCATCGTCGCCGCTGTCGTCACCCGGGCTCCTTCCCGACGGTACCCGCCGTCCCGACAGTGCTCGCCGTCCCGACAGTGCTCGCCGTCCCGACAGTGCTCGCCGTCGAGATGCGGCAACCCCGCCCATCGCCACCACGCCGGCCCCCGCCATGCCTGAGGCGGAGGCGAAGATGTTCGGCGGGGACAGAATCGCCACCCGCCCCAGGGGCCATACCCGCACGAACGCGCGGCCGACGACCTTGCTTTCCGGGATGGTCCCGTTCACCCGCGAATCCGACGACTCGCTGCGGTGGTCACCCATGACCCACAGCTCGCCGGCTGGCACCTTCACCGGAGCGAACTCACGTCCGGAGCCGGCCGGGCTGTTCTCGTAGACGTACGGCTCATCGAGCGGCTTGTCGTTGACCGTCACCCGTCCCTGAGCATCACAACAGGCGACGGTGTCGCCACCCACGCCGATGACACGCTTGATGAAGTCCTTGTCGCTGGGGGCGCCGAGGCCGAACACGCCCTGAACCGAGCGCACCGCGCGGGAGAGGACGTTGCTCGGCGGATCGATCAGGGTCTCGGCCCGCTCGAAGCCGGTTCCGTCGCCGTTGAAGACGACGATCTCACCGCGGTGGACATCCCTGAACCGGTAGACGAGCTTGTTGACCAGAACTCGGTCGTTGACCAGCAGGGTCCGTTCCATCGAGACGGTCGGGATCCAGAACGCCTGGACGAGGAACGCCTTGATGACCAGCGCGAGCAGGAATGCCACCAGCACGAGGACGGGTAGCTCGCGGGCGAACGAACCTCTGCCGCCGCGACCGCCCCGGCCTCGGCCCAGTCCCAGCCGCCCGCGCCGTGGGGTGGTCGCCTCCGCGGTCGGATCCGCCTCGAGCCCCTCGGCGTCACCACCGGTCACGGGCTCCGCGCTCACCACCGGGTCGGACGCGCCAACCGACGACGTCACAACGTCTTCCCCGCGGCTGTCCGCAGGGACGGGTCCGGCACGCTCATGCGCGGCGTGACCGGCTTGGCCGTCATGCCCCGTCTTCTGCCCGAAGCCGTCCTGTTGCCCCAAGCCGTCATCAGGCGGCCCCTGGCCACTGGCCGGAACAGGAGCGTCCCAGCGCGCCGGAAGACTCTGCTCGGCTCCACTCACCGCGCCACCTCATGGGTTGGCCGATCTCGGCCGAATTTGATGATCTTCACCGTGGTATCCGATCGGAATCGATCGTTGACCACCCTACGCGCACGGCCTGCCCCGGCAACGACACGGTGACGTACACGCGCCAACGCACGGTCAACGTCTGCGCCACCCCACGCAAAGTCTCAGCGTCCAGCCGGCCGACGCTTCTCCTTGATCTTTGCAGCCTTGCCACGCAGCTCACGGAGGTAATACAGCTTCGCTCGCCGCACGTCACCACTGGTCACGATTTCGATCTTGGAGACGACCGGGCTGTGAACCGGGAAGGTTCGCTCAACCCCGACACCGAAACTGACCTTGCGGACCGTGAAGGTCTCGCGAACGCCACCGCCCTGCCGGCGGATGACAACGCCCTGGAAAACCTGGATGCGCTGGCGATTGCCCTCGACGACACGGACGTGGACCTTCAGGGTGTCGCCCGGCCAGAACTGCGGGACGTCGGTCCTCAGCGACGCGGCGTCGAGGCTGTCCAGGGTTTGCATGGCAGTCGCTTTCTCGCGGGAATGACGGGGATGAATCGGCTGTAGTCCAACCGTCAAAGATGATCAATCATTGTGGATCATACCGTCGCCCACCCGGTGGAAGTTCCAACTAGGGCGGCAGACGGCCGGACACCGCATCCTACTGTGCCACACGACCGGCCGGGTCGGTGCCGGCCGGGTCGGTGCCGGCCAACAGATCCGGCCGGCGTTGCGCGGTCCGCCGCAGAGCCACCTCCCGACGCCACCGGATGATGGCGCCGTGGTCACCGGAGCGCAGCACGGCGGGCACCTCGCGGTCGTGCCACACCGGTGGGCGGGTGTAGACCGGCGGTTCCAGGAGCCCGTTGGCGAAGGAGTCGTCCGCAACGGACTCGGCGTTACCCACCACACCGGGCAGCAGCCGGGTGACCGCCTCCACCATCACCAGGGTCGCGACCTCTCCCCCAGCCAGCACGTAGTCACCGAGTGAGATCTCGTCGTCGGCCCATGCCTCGATGACCCGCGCGTCGATTCCCTCATAGCGGCCGCAACAGAACACCAGCCACGGTTCAGCGGCCAGACCGCCGGCGTATCCCTGGGTGAAGGGCCGGCCGACCGGGGTCGGGACGATGATCCGCGGTCGCCGGCCATCGGCCGCCCCCGATTCGCTCACCTCGGTCAGCGCCGCCCACCACGGTTCCGGCCGCATCACCATGCCCGGCCCCCCGCCATAGGGGGCGTCGTCAACGGTCCGGTGCACGTCACTCGCCCACTGCCGAAGATCGTGCAGATGAACGTCGATGATGCCCCGGTCACGCGCCCGGCCGACCAGCGACAGTTCCAACGGGCTGAGATAGTCAGGAAAGATCGTGATGATGTCAACGCGCACGGTCACTCCAGGTCGAGCAGGCCTGGCGGCGGGTCGACCACGAGCCGGCCGTCGGACACCTCGACGCTGGGGACGATCTCGCGCACGAACGGAATGAGTACTTCGCGCCCGTCGGCGCGGCCGACCGCGAGCAGCTCCCCGGCGGGTGTGTGGACCACATCGACGACCGTACCGACGGCCGCGCCGTCCACGGTCAGCACCTGGAGTCCGACGAGGTCACGGTCCCACCACAGGTCGTCCGCGGCATCGTCGTCGTCGTCCGCGGCAGCACCCACGGCGTCGGGCGCGATGGTGAGGATCCGGCCACGCAAGGCTTCGGCGGCGGTACGGTCATCGACCCCCTCGAACCGTACGAGCAGGCGCCCGCCATGCCAATGGGACCCGGCGATCACCAACAGACCGGCGACCGGGGTGTCGCCGTGAAACCGAGACCCCGGCGCGAAGCGTCGGTCCGGAACATCCGTCCGGACGTCGATCGTCACGTCCCCGCGGACGCCATGGGGACGTCCGATCCGACCGACGACGACCTGTTCGTCGGTCGGGCTGCCCGAAGGCCGCCGGCTACCGGTCGACGTCGACGACGTCGACACGCAGACCTCGGCCTCCCACACCGGCCATGACCGTCCGCAGCGCGCGGGCGGTCCGCCCGCCGCGCCCGATCACCTTGCCGAGATCGTCTGGATGCACACGGACCTCCAGGGTCCGACCCCGGCGACCCGACTGCATGTCGACGCGCACATCATCGGGATGATCGACGATGCCCCGGACAAGATGCTCGAGCGCGGCCTCCAGCACTTACTGCCCCGCCGGAGTCGACGGCTCGGCCGCCGGTGCGCTCTGCTGCTGCTCGCCCGCGGGTGCGTCGTCGGAAGCCTTCTTGGCCTTCTTCGGGGTGGTGGCAGGCTTGTCGCCGAGACCCGCAGCTGCCCGAGCCGCAGCCTGGAAGATCTCCCGCTTGTCAGGCTTGGGAGCCGCGACCTTCATCGGCGGTGGCGCGGGCAGACCCTTGAACTTCTGCCAGTCACCGGTGACCTTGAGGATCGCGAGCACCGGCTCGGTCGGCTGAGCGCCCACACCGAGCCAGTACCCGGCGCGTTCACCGTCCACCTTGATGATGCTCGGGTCGGACTTGGGGTGATACTGCCCGATCGCCTCGATGACCCGTCCGTCTCGCTTGGTACGGGCGTCCGCGATGACGATGCGGTAGTGCGGCTCGCGCATCTTGCCGAGACGCTGAAGTTTGATCTTGGTTGCCACGATTGTCGAACTGCTCCAGACGTACGTCAGTAGCCACTGGAATGCCACGGTGGGGACGCGGAACACCGGCAGCTGGGTTTTCGGAGCGTCAAAGCGGTGGAGAGGGCCACCGCGACGACGCCGATGGTGAGGAACCCATGTCGTTCCCATAGTTTGCCAGATCGCGAGCGCCGATACGCCCCCGGGCCGGTGGGCACTGCCCGGAGCCTGTCAGCGCTGCCTACCGCGACCCCGCCCGGGCGGCGGACCCCCCGGTGGCAAACCGCTACCACGCATCAGGGCGGACAGGTCGGGCATGGCCGGATCACCGAGCCCGGCGGGCGGGCCGCCGGGTTGGCCGCCGGGTTGGCCGCCCGGTATGCCGCCCGCGCGCCGGGCCTGCGCGGCGGCCTGCTGGGCCTGGGTCTGCGCGGCGCGTGCAGCCGGATTGCCCTTGCGGTTCGCGCCTTTTCCCTTCTTGCCCGCCTTGCGGTTGGCCGCGCCCCGGCCGCCCTGCCCACCGCCGGGCAACCCCATTCCGCCGGTCATCTTCTTCATGACCTTGCGCGCCTCGGCAAACCGGTCGAGCAGCTGGTTGACCTCAGTGACGGTGACGCCGGAGCCTCGGGCCACCCGAGCCTTGCGGGACGCCTGGAGAATCCGCGGGTCGTGGCGCTCAGCCGGGGTCATCGACCGGATGATCGCGACTACCCGATCGACGTCACGTTCACCGACCTGGGACAGCTGCTCCTTCATCTGCCCCATCCCGGGCAGCATTCCGAGCAGGTTGGCGATCGGCCCCATCTTGCGGACGGCGAGCATCTGATCGAGGAAATCCGACAGCGTGAACTCCGAGGCGGCCATCTTGGCCGCCATCGCCTCGGCCTGGTCGGCCTCGAACGCCTTCTCCGCCTGCTCGATGAGGGTGAGGACGTCACCCATCCCCAGAATGCGCGACGCCATCCGCTCGGGGTGGAAGACGTCGAAGTCCTCCAGCGCCTCACCGGTCGACGCGAACATGATCGGTTTGCCGGTCAGATGCGCGACCGACAACGCGGCGCCACCGCGGGCGTCGCCGTCGAGCTTGGTGAGCACGACGGCAGTGAAACCGACACCGTCTGCGAAGGCCTGTGCGGTGGTGACGGCATCCTGGCCGATCATCGCGTCGACGACGAACAGGATCTCGTCCGGCGACGTGACGTCCCTGATGTCCGCCGCCTGCCGCATCATCTCGACGTCCACGCCGAGACGGCCGGCGGTGTCGACGACCACCACGTCGTATTGGCGACGCCGCGCATGTTCCACGGCGGCACGCGCGACCGCGACCGGGTCGCCCACCCCGTTGCCGGGCTCGGGCGCGAACACGTCGACCTCGGCCCGGGCGGCCACAACCTGAAGCTGGGTGACCGCGTTCGGACGTTGCAGGTCGGCGGCGACCAGCAGCGGCGTGTGCCCCTGGGCCGCGAGCCACCGGCCGAGCTTGCCGGCGAGGGTCGTCTTACCCGTACCCTGCAGGCCGGCGAGGAGGATGACGGTGGGAGGCGCCTTGGCCAACCGCAGGGTCGTCGTGCCGCCACCCAGGATCGCGACGAGCTCTTCGTTCACGATCTTGATGACCTGCTGGGCCGGGTTCAGGGACGTCGAGACCTCCGAACCCATCGCCCGCTCGCGCACGGCTGCGATGAAGGCCCGAACCGCCGGCAACGCGACGTCGGCCTCCAGCAACGCCACCCGGATCTCCCGGGCGGTCGCATTGATGTCAGCCTCGGACAACCGCCCCTTGCCGCGGAGCGACGAGAAAGCCTTGTCGAGGCGGCTGGACAGGGTGTCGAACACGCGCACACTCCGAGATCGCTGGCGAACCGCAGCTCTCAGGGTACGCACCGGGACAGCGCTGCGGACAGCCCGACGAGGTACGCCCACACGGTGATCACGGTGCAAACCTGCAGCGATCACCGCCCTCCCCGTCGAGGACGGCGGGTACACCTCGCCGGACATCACGTCCCGGCCACCGGGTCCGGCCGGGCTCCGAACCCCACCTTGGCACTGTAGGTCACCGCGACGCCGGGTGAAAGGGACTCCTCGTGGCCACAGCGTGGGCTCCGACGACGCTCCGTCAGGGTGTCCCGGTCAGGAATGTCCCGGTCAGGAATGTCCCGGTCAGGAATGTCCCGGTCAGGAATGTCCCGGTCAGGAATGTCCCGGTCAGGAATGTCCCGGTCAGGAATGTCCCGGTCAGGAATGCCCCGGTCAGGTCGCCGGATCTCCCAGCAACGCGTCGACGAATGCCTCCGGATCGAACGGCGCGAGGTCGTCGGGTCCCTCCCCGAGACCGACCAGCTTCACCGGCACGCCGAGTTCCCGCTGGACGGCGATCACGATGCCACCCTTGGCGGTCCCGTCGAGCTTGGTGAGCACGATCCCCGTGATGTCCACCGCCCGGGTGAACACCCGGGCCTGTTCCACGGCGTTCTGTCCGGTCGTCGCGTCGAGGACGAGCAGGACCTCGTCCACCGGACCGATCTTGGTCACCACACGTTTGATCTTGGCGAGCTCGTCCATGAGCCCGGCCTTCGTGTGCAGGCGTCCGGCCGTGTCCACCACCACGGTGTCCGCCCCGACACCGATCCCTCGTCTGGCGGCCTCGAAGGCGACCGATGCGGGATCTCCGCCCTCGCCGCCGCGCACCGTCTGCGCCCCAACCCTGCTCCCCCACGTCTCCAGCTGGTCAGCGGCGGCGGCCCGGAAGGTGTCTGCCGCGCCCAGCACCACCGTGCGGTCGTCCGCCACCAGCAGACGGGCGATCTTTCCGCAGGTCGTGGTCTTACCGGTGCCGTTCACCCCGACAACGAGGATGTTCGCGGGCCGGCCGTCCGCGGTCGCGTGCAGCGTGCGGTCCATGCTGGTACCGATCTGGGCGAGCAGCTCGTCGCGCAGCAGCGCACGCACATCCTCAGGCCGCCGGGCGCCGAGAACCTTGACCCTCATACGCAGCGACGCGACCAGCTCCTGGGTAGGCACCACACCGACATCGGCGACCAGCAGGGTCGTCTCGATGTCGTCCCAGGCATCGTCATCGAGGTTGTCCCGGGACAACAGCAGCAGAAGGCCACGGCCCAGGCTGTTCTGGGACCGCGCGAGCCGCTCCCGCAGACGGACCAACCGGCCCGCGGCCGGGGCCGGTACCTCCAGTCGGGCTTCCCGTTCGAGTTCCAGTTCGTACAGTTCGTCCTCGGCCGCAGCGTCGGCCTCGACTGCAGCGTCGGCCTCGACTGCGGGTTCGGGGATATCGACGGTCTCGACCGTCCGCCGGGGTGTGTCACGTGGGATCTCGGCGTCGTCACCCACTCCGGGCCGGTAGTCCACGCCCGGATGCGGCCGGGCACGGGTGGGCGTGTCTCGATGTCGGCGCCGGGTGCCCAGCACCAAGCCGGCGGAGGCGACAAGACCGAACACGACGATCGCGATGATGATGAGGACGTACTCCACGCCTCCGATCCTGACAGACCAGACGGTGGCTTACTCAGGCCGTAGCGCGTTCCCGGAGCCGCTGGCTGATCACTGTGGTGACTCCGTCCCCACGCATCGACACACCGTAGAGCGCGTCCGCGATCTCCATCGTGCGCTTCTGGTGGGTGATAATGATCAACTGAGATTTCGCCCGCAGACCTTCCAACGCCTCCAGCAGCCGACCGAGGTTGCGGTCGTCAAGGGCGGCCTCAACCTCGTCCAACACGTAGAAGGGTGACGGCCGGGCGCGAAAGATCGCGAGCAGCAGGGCGATCGCCGTCAGCGAACGCTCACCGCCTGACAACAGCGACAGACGCTTGACCTTCTTGCCCGGTGGCCGCGCCTCCACCTCGATTCCGGTAGTGAGCATGTCATCGGGATCGGTGAGCACGAGCCGGCCGTCACCGCCGGGGAACAGGGTTGCGAAAACTATCTCGAACTCGCGCGCCGTGTCCTCGAACGCCGCGCGAAAGACATCCCGGACCCGCTCGTCGACCTCGGCGACGACCAACAGAAGATCACGACGGGTATTCTTGATGTCGTCGAGCTGCGTTGACAGAAACGACGCACGCTCGGTCAGCGCCTCGAACTCCTCGAGTGCGAGCGGGTTGACCTTACCCAGCCGGGCGAGCTGCCGTTCGGCCGCAGCCGCCCGTGCCGACTGCTCGGCCCGGTCGAACGCGACGGCCTCGCAGTCGGGGGTGTCCGGCGGCACGGGCATGTGCGGTCCGTACTCGTTGACAAGATCATCGGCCGCGATGCTGTGCTCCTCGAACGCCTTGGTCTCCAGCGTCTCCACCCGCAGGCGCTTCTGCGCGCGGGCGAGCTCGTCGCGATGGACATCGTCGCGCAGCGCGGCGAGTTCGGCGGCGAGTGTCCGGACCTGCTCGCGGACGGCGGTCAGATCGGACTCGGTCTGCCGGCGAAGCGCTTCGACGCGCCGGCGTTCGGTGTCGGCGGCGACCAGGGAGTGCTCCAGCGCTGCGAGGGCATGACCGGCGGCGTCGGCCACAGCCGCGGCGACACTCGCCTGACGCTCCCGGATCTCCCGTCGCCGCGCCGCTGCCAGCCGCGCGGCCCGTTCGTTCGCGGCGGACCGTACCAGCGCGTCCGCGCGGCCGGCCAGCGCCCGGGCCCGTTCCTCGCTGGTACGCACCGCGAGGCGTGCCTCGACCTCCTCGCCGCGCACGGCCGCGGTCGCGGCGGCGAGACGGTCGCGCTGCTCCGATGACCTCTCCCCGACGTCGGGTTCCGACGATGTCGCGGCCAGCGTCGCCTCCAGCTCGGCCAGAGCGCCGTATGCCTGGTCACGGGCGGTTTCAGCCTGTATCCGGACGCGTTCGAGACGTTCGACCTCCGCGGCCCCCGACCGGTTCATCCGCTCCAGCTGGGACAGCTGCTCGGACAACGCCCGGTACCGGGCGTCCGCGCCGTGCAGCGCCGCCGACGCGTCGTCGATCCCGCCGCGGGCCCGCTTCACCTCCTCGCCTGCTGCGGCGACGGCGCCGGCTGCACGTTCACCGCTGGCTGCGGCCTCAAGCATCCGGGATTCCGCCTCGTCCGCCGCGGCCCGCAGCTCCAGCAGGGATGGCGCGCGTGCGCTGCCGCCGATGGCGAATCCGGGCCCGATCACGTCACCGGCCCGGGTGACCGCCCGGATGCCGGGATGCTCGCGGACGAGGTCAACGGCCACCTCGAGGTCGGCGACAACCATGGTGGCGGCAAGCAGCCGCGCCACTCCCGCGGCATAGCGCGGGTCGCTGACCCGGACGAGGTCCGCGGCCCGAACCCCACCGCGACGCGCGTCGGGTGGCAGGGCCGCGGTGGGATCTGCATCGGGCGTCTCGACACCGGACCCGTCGGCGACGATCAGTGCCGCACGCCCCGCGTCGACAGCGCGCAGCCACTCGAACGCGGTGCTGACATCCCCGACGGCGCCGACCGCCACGGCGTCGGCGGCGGGACCCAGCACGGCTGCCACGGCGGTCTCCGCCCCCGGCTCGACCGACAGAAAAGCCGCGAGGCGGCCCAGTACACCGGTGGGCACTGTGGACCCGTCCGGCCGGGCGGTAGCGGCGTCCAGCAGCGCGGCAGCGCCGTCCTTGGGCGTCAGCGACAGGGTGAGTGCCTCCCGCCGGGCCTTCCAGGAGGCCCGATCGCGTTCCGCGGAACGCTCCTGCGAACGCAGACTCTCCAACCGTGCCGTGGCGTCGCCATGGACCGCCACGGCCTCGGCATGGCGTGCTGCCAGCTCGGCGCGGGTCGTCTGGATCTGCGCGAGCTCCGAGCTCAAGGTGACGCGCTGCTCGCTTGCCTCGCCGCCGCGGTGCCGAGCGGCGTCCACCGCCTCGGACATCCGGACGATCTCAGTTTCGGCGCTGGTGGCGCGGGATCGCGCAGCCTCCACCCGTCCGGCCATTCGGGCCAGATTCTCCCGCCGGCTCGACGCCTCCCGTGCGGCGGCGATGAGCGCCTTCTCCTCACCGGCCAGTGCGGCTTCAAGCTCGGCCCGGCGGGCGACGACCTCAGCGAGGCCATCGCGATCAGCATCCAATCGAACACCGAGAGCATTCTCCTGTTCCCGAACGGCTGCAGCCTCCTGTTCCAACTGTTCGGGGTCTCGCCCACCGCGGGGTTCGTCGGCGCCGGAGCGCAGCAGCCGGACCCGTTCGGCTGCGAGTGACCGGGTACCCCGCAGGCGTTCCCGCAGGGACGCCAGGGCATGCCAGACCTCGCCCGCGGCGACGGCCTGGGGGGTCACCGCGGCAAGCTCGACCTCCAGGACCTGCTCACGCTGCTGGCTGTCGGTATGGGCACGCCCGGCCGTGGCGAGGCGGACCCGCAGCGCTTCTTCATCCCTGACATCGGAGGCGATGTCACCGCGCGCAGTGACGATGTCGTCGGCCAACAGGCGCAGCCGCGAGTCACGCACCGCCGCCTGGATGACGCCGGCCTTGCGGGCGATCTCCGCCTGCCGGCCCAGCGGACCCAGCTGGCGCCGCAGTTCGGCGGACAGGTCGGTCAGGCGGGTGAGATTGGCGGCCATCGCCTCCAACTTGCGCAGGGCCTTTTCCTTGCGCTTGCGGTGCTTGAGGACACCTGCGGCCTCCTCCACAAAGGCGCGCCGGTCCTCGGGGCGGGCGTGCAATACCGCGTCCAGCTGGCCCTGACCGACGATGACGTGCAGCTCACGGCCGATTCCGGAGTCACTCATGAGCTCTTGGATGTCCAGCAGCCGGCATGTACTACCGTTGATCGTGTATTCACTCTCGCCGCTGCGGAACATCAGGCGACCGACCGTCACCTCGCTGTAGTCGATGGGCAGGGCACCGTCGGTGTTGTCGATGGTGAGCAGGACCTCGGCGCGGCCCAGCGGCGGGCGCGACGGTGTGCCGGCGAAGATGACATCCGACATCGTCCCGCCACGCAGTGCCTTGGCACCCTGCTCGCCGAGTACCCATGCCATCGCGTCGACGACGTTGCTCTTACCGGAGCCGTTCGGCCCGACAACGCAGGTGATGCCGGGTTCGAGGTGCAGGGTCGTCGAACTCGCGAACGACTTGAAACCCCGCAGGGTGAGGCTCTTGAGATGCACCTGTCTCCGAAGCTGTCGGAGTGGACGCGGGCTGCTGGCACCGACGGACGATCGGACACCAACGATACCGCCCGCCGGGCGCCTGATTCGGCGCATGAGGCCCCGGCAGCACGAAGGGACGTTCCCCACAAGGAGAAACGTCCCTTAACTCCCGCTACGGATTCGGGAGGATCAGGTCAGCGCGGGCTCTGCTTCAAGCGCGCGAAGTTCGTCAGAGACATCAACGCCTTCAAGTGCATCGCTAAGAGCACGAGAACGCGCGAGCTCATCTTCCAGTTCTGCTACACGTGCACGAAGTCGGCGTACCTCATACGACAAACGAATATCGTTGCCAGAGCCGACGTGGCCGAAAAGGGCCTTCGCCATGATGGTGGTCCTCCACGATGAGTGACCGAGCGGGTGCGGGGCGCGCTGCAACCTGGTGGGCGAACCGGAACAGATCACACGACGCGCCAGACAATGAACTCAGGATCGCACGCCAAGTGGCCGAAAGTCAAGACGATGCCATACCCCGGCGGCAGCCGATGGCATTTTGTCGACATGAGGACACCTCGTCATCAGGCGGTCGTCGGTCCGGCGACCAGGCGACCGTCGGACCGGATCATTTCCGGGTAAAATTTGACAAATCGCCCTGCGCCCGTGACCAGGAGAAGGTCACCTGGGTCGTCACACCCGGGGTACGGCCGGCCCGCAGCATCTCCAACAGCGCCTGGCAGGCCGCCCGCGGACCCTCCACGACAACCTCGACCCGACCGTCTGTGAGATTCGTCGCCGAGCCCACCAGACCGAGCCGTCGTCCGCGGGACCGGACATAGGCCCGAAAGCCAACACCCTGAACCGTTCCTGACACCCACGCCGTCAGGCGGGCCGGCGGGCCGGACCCGGCCGACGTATCGTGATCAGCCTGATCTGCCGGCTCTACGGGAACATCGCGCATGGGCACGATAGGCTACAGAGCCATTGTGGATACCATTCGTTCGCCTCGATCCCGTCGGCTCCGGGTGCGTCTTCCCCGCGGCCGACATGCCATGATGCTGCTGGTCAGCGCCACCGTCATCCCGGCGACGCTGTCGCTCACCGGCTGCGGCCAGAGTGTTCGACAGGACGCCGGTATCCTGCCGGTGCCCCAGGCCAGCACCCAGGGTCTACGCAGTGCCACACCGGCACCGGCACCAGCCGCCCCAACCGAGATCATCGAACCGGGCTACGCCCCACCCCGCACATCCGGTCCCACTCAGACCGCGGTACCCAACGTCCCCGGCGGCAAGCTGTAACCCGGAATGCCACTTCGCCGCCGTCCGGGGGGGACGCTACCAACGGGCACTTCTCGGCCGGGGCTGACAGCGTGGGCAGGTGAAACTCGACCGGTTCATGAATGCGTCCCGACGGACCGGCGTCTGGCATCGTGAGCACGGCCGGCCGGTCCGCCCATAGACCTCAAGTGAGCGGTCGAACAGGCCGCTCACACCGTTGACCGATACGTAGAGCGAGTCGAAGGACGTCCCGCCCGCGCGCAGCGCGGCGGTGAGGACCTCACGTGCCGCGCCCAGCAACCGGCCGAGCTCACCGCGGGTCAGGGTCTCGGTCGGACGCGCATAATGCAGTCGCGCCCGCCACAGGGATTCGTCGGCGTAGATGTTGCCGATGCCGCTGACCAGCGCCTGATCAAGTAGAGCGCGTTTGATTCCGGTCCGGCGCCGACCGATGGCCGCGATGAACCCGGCATCGGAAAAGCCCGGGTCGAGGACATCCAGCGCGATATGCGCAATCGGCTCCGGGACACCCGCGCCTACGGGAACGACGGCGAGACCGCCGAACGTGCGCTGATCGACGAATCGCAGTTCCCGACCGCCGTCGGAGAACGTGAAGCGGATTCGGAGATGGGTCTCGGCGGGTTTGTCCGCGGGCACCACCAGAAGCTGACCGCTCATCCCGAGATGACCGAGCAGCGCCGTAGCGCCGTCGAGATCCAACCACAGATACTTCCCCCGCCGACGCGCGGCGGAGATGGTGCGGCCCGCGAGCACCGCCGCGAAGTCAGCGGCCCCCGCGGTATGACGCCGCACGGCCCGGGGGTGCGCCACCGCGACGGTCGCGATCGTCCGACCGACCAACGCCCGTTCAAGACCGAGCCGGACGACCTCAACCTCGGGAAGCTCTGGCATCGCGACCCGTTCGACGGGCGGTCAGCGGTTACCGGTACGCACAGGCGTGTCGGAGCGGCCGTCCACCGGATCGCCTGGGTCCACCGGGTCGGCCGGGTCGGCCGGGTCGGCCGGGTCGGCCGAGCGTGCCTCCAGCGTCTGGAAGGCCGCTGCGGCGGCACGCTGCTCGGCCTCCTTCTTGCTCCCGCCATCACCGTGGCCGAGGACTTCCCCGGCCACGACTGCGCGGGCGGTGAACCGCTTGGCGTGGTCCGGTCCGAACTCGTCCACCTCGTACTCGGGCGGGCCCAGCAACAGCAGTGCGGTCCGTTCCTGCAACGAGGTCTTCCAGTCCAGCCCGGCGCCCCGGCCGGCGGCGACGTCCAGCAGCGGGTCGAACAGGCGGTGGACGAACTCGGACGCGACCTGCAGGCCGTCCAACCCACCAGCCGACAGGTACACCGCGCCGATCAACGCCTCCAGGGTGTCCGCGAGGATGCTCGCCTTGTCCCGACCTCCGGTGCTCTCCTCACCGCGGCCCAGCAGCAGGTACGGGCCGATGCCGTGCTCCCCCAGAGCGCGGGCGACCCCGGCGAGCGCACGCATGTTGACCACGGACGCGCGCTGCTTGGCGAGCTGCCCCTCGGGCAGGTCCGGATGGCGGTGGAACAGGGCGTCGGTGACGACAAGACCCAGAACGGAGTCGCCGAGGAACTCCAAGCGCTCGTTGGTCGGCAAGCCACCCTGCTCGTAGGCGTACGAGCGATGCGTGAGAGCCCGTTCGAGCAGGTCGACGTCGACCTGAACACCGAGGACGGCCACCAGACCGTCCCTGGGCGCCGGCAGCGCCACGCCGCGGGTCACGCCGACAACCCGGCGCGGACCCGGCGGCGGGTGACGAGGCCGGCGAGGGCCGCGCGCTGGTGGCACACCCAGCCGGCCCGGTCCGCGGCGGACGCATCAGCGATCGCGAGCGCGACTCCCGCCGCGGTCTCCCCGGACCGACCATCCACTACGACCACGATCCCATCGACACCGACCACGAATTCCCCCTCCCGCAGATGCCACCCCCGCGACGCTCGCGGTAGCTGGCCAACAGGCGGTAGCTGACCGACAGCCTGCGCAACCGCCCGCAGACCCGACACCAGGACCGCCCCGGTGAAACCGTCACTGACCACGACGTCGGCGTCGCCACCGGCCACGACCGTGGCTGCACCGACACCGCCGACGAAGTCGAGCCCCACCTCGGTGATGAGTTCACCGGCGTTCACCAACACACCGGTGCCCCCACGTGATCGGTCCGGATGAGCCGGCGGGGCCGGCTGGCCCGGGTCCGCGGACAGCAGCCCGATCCTGGGACGCGCCACCTGTAGACAGATTGTGGCGTAGACCGATCCGATGACCGCACACTGGGTGAGCTGGTCGGCGCTGATGCTCGCGTCGGTGACGGCGCCGGCATCCAGCAAGAGCACCGGCCCAGACGATGCGTCGACGACCACGGCAAGCGCTGGCCTGGTGGCCCCGGGTAGCGGACCGAGGGTGAAGGCCGCTGCGGCCACAGCCGCGGCCACCGGACCAGCCGACACCATCGCATCGACGGCGCCATCCCTGATCAGGCGGGCCGCCACTCGGACCGTAGCGTCCCGCCTCGATCGCACCGCACGGACGGCGTCCGCGTCGGGGCCGACCGCATGAGACGCCTCGACGATCCGCAGCCGGCCCCCGCCATCCAGGCCGTGCGCGCGCACCAACGACTCAACGAGCCGGGACGGGCCGACCAGGCTGACGTCCAAGGTCGGGTCAGCAGCGAGCGCGCGCCTGACGCCGTCGACGACCGAGCCCGGTGCGCCATCACCACCGAGTAGATCGACCGCTACATGTGTCACACCACTTAGACGTCGATGACCTGTCGATCGTTGTAACGGCCGCAGGTCGGGCAGACCGTGTGCGGCCGGACCACGTGACCACGCGGGCACGTGGCCAGGGCTGGGACCTTCGCCTTCCACTGCGCCCGCCGGGAGCGGGTGTTGCTGCGCGAGGTCCGACGCTTCGGGACGGCCACTAGTCCTTCTCCTTGTTATCGATCGCTGCCGGGTTCTCGACCAGCGATGGGTTCTCGACCAGCGATGGCAGTGCTGCCCACCTGGGGTCGACCCGTTCATGGGTATGACCGAGATCAAGATCGTCCAGTCGCGCTCCGCAGTCGACGCACAGACCGGCGCAATCCGGCCGGCAGCAGGGCGACAGGGGCAGGCTGAGTACCAGTGCGTCACGCAACGCCGGCACCAGATCGAGATGATCGTTCACGACCTGTTGGCAGTCGTCATCATCGGCGTCGTCCACGACCCGGTCCGGGTAGTAGTACAACTCCCGGATGTCGACCGCCGTCTGGTCTTCGAACGGGTCGAGGCAACGCGAGCACTCACCCGCCAACGGGGTGGACGCCGTGCCGCTCACGAGTACACCTTCCATCACGGCTTCCAGCCGCAGGTCCAACTCGATGAGCGCGCCCGGCGGAACGTGGATCATTTCCGTCCCCAGCCCCGCGGGTGCCGGCAGCCGGGTCACGACGTGCTTCATCGAACCCGCGCGACGGCCCAGCTCGCGAATGTCGAGCACGAGCGGACCACGGGGGCTCCGGCGGCGCGATGGCGGCACGGTCATGGGTGGAGTGTCTGTGGTTGCCACGAAAATACTGGATTCACAATTCTCGAACGTCACTGGTTGCTTGAACGTTACTGGTTGATGATTCAAGTAGCCACTCGGCCGGCTACCTCTCAGTCCGACTACCTCTCTCGGCCGGCTACCCCTCAGTCCGGCTAGCCGACACAGGTTACCAGTCTATCCGATCGCCCAGGCTGACGGCGCTTCGATCATCACGGTCCCGCGTGCCGGGCGGTGGGGTGGCCAACCGTGCGCGGCCACGGGCAACCGAGGCGAGAGTCCTGGACAGGACCACCTCGAAGGCCGCCAGCTTCCCGTCGACGTAGGTGTCGAACTCCGACCGCGCAGCCTCCGCCGCGTCCCGCGCCTTGGTCAGCAGCTGCTCGGCCTCGGCCTCCGCGTGGCGCACGATGTCGGTGTCGGTGGCGATCCGGTGCCGCTCCCGGCGTGCGTCGTCGAGGATGGCGTCCCGCTCAGCCAGAATCCGCCTGGCCTGGGCGATCTCCGCCGGCAGCCGACCGCGCAGGTCCTCCAGCGCGGTCAGCAGCTCGGCGCGGTTGAGGATGCAGGACGCCGACAGCGGCATTCCCCGCGCATCGAGGACCATGGCCACAATCGCCTCGAGGGCACCCTGGAGGTCTGCCATGGACGGCAGACTATTACGGTACACCATCGATTACCGGGAGTGACACGATTACTGCGCGAGACGCTCCCGAAGCTGTTTGAGCACGAGGTCCGGCACCAGACCCGACACGTCCCCGCCGTAGGTCGCGACCTCCTTGACCAGGCTTGACGACAGGAAGGCGTACTGCGGGTTCGTGCTCATGAACAGGGTTTCGACGCCCGCGAGCGAGTGGTTCATCTGCGCCATCTGCAGCTCGTAGTCGAAGTCGCTGACCGCCCGCAGGCCCTTGACGATGGCCTGGATGCCGCGGGCACGGCAGAAATCGACGAGCAGGCCGTGGGAGGACTCGACGATCACGTTGGAATGCTCGCGCGCCGCCTCACGGATCAGCTCGATCCGCTCGTCCACCGTGAAGAGGTTGGCCTTGTTCTTGTTGATGAGCACGGCCACGACAACCTCGTCGAAGAGCCGGCTGGCACGACCGATGATGTCAAGGTGACCGTTGGTGACCGGGTCGAAGGAGCCGGGACAGACAGCCTTTCTCATGATCCAGAACCGTACCAGAGGACCCCCTCGCCATACGTCCGATTACGTACGGTAGCGAAACCATCCGGCCATCTGGGCGGCTCACTGCGACGCGATCGCTCTACGACACACAGACCATCCGGATACAGCCAGGAATGGGAAAGCAGGCGAGTTAGCACAGTCGTCAACGTTACGTCAGAAAGATTATACGGAGGGTCCAGAAACACCACATCGAAAGCATGCCCTGGTGTGGCTTCCACCACACGTTGGACGGGCTGGCAGACGATCTCCGCACCGGCGAGCCCGAGGCTCGCCGCGTTCGCGCGCAGCGTCCGCACAGCGACCTGGGACTGGTCGACCAGCAGGGCATGGCAGGCCCCCCTCGACAGCGCTTCGAAACCGACCGCGCCACTGCCGGCATAGAGATCGGCGAACCGCGCACCGTGCAGATCGACCACCGACGCAAGCGTGTTGAACAGACCCTCGCGCGCCCGGTCGGATGTCGGACGGGTCCGCTCGCCCGGCGGCACCCGGATGGGCCGCCCGCGCGCGACACCGCCGATGATCCTCGTCAACCCTTCTCCAGATAGGCGACCCTGGTCTCGTCGAGCGTCGCCGCGAGCGCCGCAGCCAGAGCCGGATGCGCCGACAGTTCCGGATCTGCGCCTACCAGGGCGGTGGCCTCGTCCCGCGCAGACAGGATCAGGTCTTCATCCTTGAGGAGCTCCAGCAGGCGCAGGGCTCGGCGGCCACCGGACTGGGCCGCGCCCAGCACGTCGCCCTCGCGCCGCTGCGCGAGGTCCAGCCGGGCGAGCTGCGCACCGTCGGAGGTGGCAGCCACCGCGGCCAGGCGCTCCCATGCGGGCGACCCATGCTCGGCGTCGGTGTACAGCAGGCACCACCCCGGCGCGCTGCCACGCCCGACCCGACCGCGCAGCTGGTGCAGTTGGGAAATGCCGAAACGGTCGGCATCGGCCACGACCATCACGGTCGCGTTGGGCACGTCGACCCCGACCTCGATCACCGTGGTGGCCACCAGGACGTCGATGTCCCCCGCCGCGAACCTCGTCATGACCTGTTCCTTGTCATCCGGATGCAATCGGCCGTGCAGCGCGGCGACCCGGAGCCCGACAAGCTCGACGTCACGCAGCGCGGGGAGCACATCGAGAACGGCGGCACTCGGCCGGCGCCCGCCCTCGGTCGCGCCGTCGGCGTCCGGGTCGGCGTCCGGGTCGGCGTCGGTGGCGTCGTCGCCGATCCTCGGACAGACGACATATGCCTGATGACCCGCGGCGACCTCATCCCGAATGCGACCCCACATCCGGTCCGTCCAGACCTCGTTGGCCGCGGGCACGACGAACGTCGCGATCGGCGAGCGGCCGGCGGGCAGCTCGGTCAGGGTGGAGACCTCCAGATCACCGAAAACGGTCATCGCGACCGTACGTGGAATCGGTGTGGCCGTCATCACCAACAGGTGCGGCGGACGGTCGGACCGGGACCGCAACACGTCCCGCTGTTCGACGCCGAAACGGTGCTGCTCGTCCACGACCACCAGAGCGAGGTCACGGAAGGTCACCGATTCTTCGAGGAGCGCATGCGTACCCACCACCAGACCGGCGCTGCCCTCCGCCACGGCCGCGAGCGCCTCGCGCCGCGCCCTCAGCCCGAGGGAACCCGTCACCAGGGCGATCCTGGTCGCACACAGCGCGGCGTCGAGTTCGCCGGCCCGCCCCAACGGGCCGAGCATGTCACGCAGGCTGCGCAGATGCTGGGTTGCGAGCGTCTCAGTGGGCGCCAGCAGCACCGCCTGACCACCCGCGTCGACCGCCGCGAGCATGGCCCGCAACGCCACCACCGTCTTGCCGGAACCGACCTCACCCTGCAGCAGCCGGTGCATGGGGAACGGCCGGGCGATCTCGGTCGCGATGGTCTCGCCGACCGCGCGTTGCCCGGCCGTCAGCGGGAACGGCACGGTCGCGTCGAACGCGGCCAACAGGCCGTCGGGCCGGGCATGTCGCGCGGTCGCCGCGGTCTGCTCGTTGTCGAACCGGCGCTGTGCGAGCGCGACCTGCAGGATGAGCGCCTCGTCCCACTTGAGCCGGGCCCGGCCGCGGGTGACCTCCGCCCACGATGACGGCTGGTGAACCAGGCGGTAGGCGTCGAGCAGCCCCACCAACCGGTGCTCGGACCGGATGGCCGCGGGGAGCGGTTCCTCGATCTCGATGAGATCGGAGAGGACCATCCGCACGCAGCTGGCGATCGTCCAGCTGGGGATCTTCATAGCCGACGGATAGATCGGGACGAGGCCGCCGGCAAAGCCCTCCGCGCCGTCGCGCCCCTGCGCATCGGCGATCTCGGCGTCGAGCAGTTGCACCTCGGGATTGGTCAGCTGCCGCCGACCGCGGAACTCCTCCACCTTGCCGGCGAACAGCGCCGTGACGCCGCTGCGCAGCTCGCGCACCTGCCGGACCTGATTGAAGAACACCACCAGCAGGCTGTGCCGGCCGTCGGTCACGGTGACCGTCAGCATGGAACGCCGGCGCTCCCGCATCGGACGCCGCTCTGCGCGGACGACCTGCGCCTGCACGGTCACCACCTCCCCGACCGTCAGGTTCGCGAGATCGGTCAGCTCGCCGCGTTCCTCATAGCGGCGGGGCAGATGCGCGAGCAGGTCGCCGGCAGTCTCCAGGCCGAGGGCATCGGCGAGCATGATCGCCGTTTTCTCTCCCAGCACGTCCCGAAGCCGCGTCGTCTGGTCGATCACACCCCCGATCCTGCCCGACGGCACCGACAACTTTGCGACCCCACACCCACTCGAATCCGTCCGGGACAATCGCCAACCGGCTGTCGCGAAGGTCATACACCGTCCATTCTGGTTGTAGGCCGAAAAAGATCGTAAAAATATAACAATCAGTGATGAAAGGCCGCTGGAATGTCACAGACCGTTCCGAGCCCGCATGGCCTTCCGTTCCCCGTGCAGCCCCGTCTCCCCGGCGATCCCGAACCAGATCTCGAGCTCTACCGCCTCACCCACCGGGCGATCGTGCGCGAAGCCGGTGAGCTGGCCACGCTCGGGCGGCGACTGGCGAAGGACGACAGCCCGTTCACGGCGAGGCAGGCGCGCACCCTGCGGACGTTCGCCCGGGTGTTCGTCGATGACCTGCACCGCCACCACCGGGCCGAGGACGAGCTCGGCTGGCCTCTCATCAGCGCCTGCGCACCGGACTGCCCCGATCTCACGCCGTTGACCCGCGACCACGCCGACGCCGCCCCGGTCATCGACAGGCTCTGGGCGACGGTCCGACACCTGGTCGCCGACCCCGCATCCACCGCTGCCCGCACGGATCTGGCCAGCGTGGCGCAGACATTGCGCGACATGCTGGAACGGCACATCGCGGCGGAGGAACGGATCGTCTTCCCGATGATTCTCGCGCACATGTCGGCGGGGGATTTCACACGCTGGGACAAACTGGCCGACCGCGATCTGCCCATGCGCGACCTGTGGGTACTCATCCCGTCGACGGCCCGGTCCGCGGATCCGGCGGACATCGATCGGGTCACCGCGAAGGCGCCCTGGCTGTTCCGCCTCGCGCTGCGCCTGTGCAGCGGGTACTACGATCGCAAACATCGCCTCGTCTTCGGCTGACCCCGCTCATTCGTCGGCGGGGAGCAGGCCCACGACGTTCACGGGACGCCGGTGGGGTACCCTCGGGGGACTGCCGCACACGCGGCACCATCATCACTATCTTCCGGCGGAGTGTTCTCGTGTCTTCGGTGTGTGACGTCTGCGGCAAGGGGCCGGGCTTCGGTATGTCGGTCTCCCACTCCCACCGGCGCACCCGGCGGCGCTGGAACCCCAACATCCAGACTGTGCACGCGCTCGTGGGCAAGACGCCCAAGCGCCTCAACGTGTGCACGTCCTGCATCAAGGCCGGCAAGGTGACCAGGGCATAGCAGCAGCTGTCGGCGGCGCGCCGGTGGCGTTCCGCCAGGACCAGACGTGGTCGACCGGGCCGATGCCGGAGCCGAGCGCGAATCCGGCCGCCACCGCACCGGTGACGTAGTCCTTGGCCGCCCGTACCGCGTCGGGTACGTCCGACCCGCGGGCCAGGAACGACGCGACCGCGGACGCGAGGGTGCAACCGGTGCCGTGCGTGTGCCGGTTGTCATGTCGTGGCGCCCGGAGCAGGATGGTCTGCCTGCCGTCGGTGAGCAGGTCCACGGCGTCGCCGCGCAGGTGACCGCCTTTCACCAGCACCCAGCGTGGCCCGAGGGCGAGCATCGCCCGGGCCGCGGCCGGCATGTCGTCCTCGTCGTGCACGGCGACCCCGGTGAGCAGCTTCACCTCGTCCAGGTTCGGGGTCACCACGGTCGCTACCGGCAATAGCCGGGTCCGGACGGTATCGACGGCCTCGGGCGCAAGCAGCGGATCACCGTGCTTGGACACCCCGACCGGGTCGACCACGACCGGAACACCCCCATCGGCGAGGTCTGCCAGCTCGGCTGCCACGGCCGCCACGATCCGCGGCGACGACAGCATCCCGGTCTTGACCGCGTCGACACCGATGTCGTCCACGACCGCTCGGATCTGCGCGACGACGGCGTCGGCTGGCAGGTCCCACACCCCGCGCACCCCCACGGAGTTCTGGGCCGTCACCGCGGTCAGGGCGCTCATCCCGTGGACGCCGAGGGCCACCATGGTCTTCAGGTCGGCCTGGATGCCGGCGCCGCCGCCGGAGTCGGAGCCCGCGATCGTCAGTACCCGGGGCGGCGACACAGCAGGCGAGGTTCCAGCGGAGGACGGGGACACCGGAGCGGACACAGGTGCCACGCTATGCGCGGACCCGGCCGCCACAGTGGCTGGATCAGTGGCTGAAATGGTCCCAGCCACGTGCCGTGCCCGCGGTACCATCCGGCGCCGGTCCGTCGCGGTGCGGGCCGCGCAGGTCCGGCGGGATGCCCTCACCGACGAGCCGCACCTCTGGCCGGCCGCCGCCGGCCGACCCGACCGGGAGCGTTCGGCCGATCACCGCCACCCCCGGCGGCGGGTCCACGCCCGCCGGCAGCGTCCCGACCAGGCCGTGGTCCTCGCCACCGGTGAGCAGGTGTCGCACGTCGACACCGGGAACGAGCGCCCTCAGGGCGGCCACATCCACCTCGAACACGACCCCGGACGCGCCTGCCACGTGCCCGAGATCGGCGAGCAGCCCGTCGCTGACATCCACCAGCGAACTGGCACCCGCATGTGCCAGCGCAGGTCCGGCCGAATACGGCGGCGACGGACGGCGGTGGGCGGCCACCAGCGGACCATCCCGCACGCCGGCCAGCAGGAGCTCGAGGCCGGCGGCGGAGCGGCCCACCGTACCGGCGAGCACCACCACTTCGCCCGGCCGTGCTCCGGCCCGCGTCAGCGGAGTACGCCCCGCAAGCTCGCCCAGCGCGGTCACCGCCAGGCATACCTCGCTCGCGCTGACCATGTCACCGCCGACCACGACCGCGCCGACCAGCGCGCACTCGTCACGCAGACCGTCGGCCACCCCGTCGACGATCTCGATCGGGGTGGACGGCGGGCAGGCCAGTCCGATCAGCAGCGCGGTGGGCGTGCCTCCCATCGCCGCCACATCCGCCAGGCTCTGGGCGGCGGCCTTGCGCCCCACGTCGTACGGGGAAGACCAGTCGAACCGGAAGTGCCGCCCCTCGACCAGCAGGTCCGTGGTGGCGATCACAGAACCCGTTGGTGTCGGGACCACTGCGGCGTCGTCACCAGGGCCCGCGGGTGGGCCAGGCGCCCCCAACCGGGTCACCACTCGGGCGATCAGACCAAATTCCCCTGCGTCAGAGACACTCACGAGGGCCGATTGCCTGTTACCTTCTGTCGGCCCGTTGTTCTGAGCGACGGGTTGTCGGCGTCCGACGAGGGAGCGTCTGTGGTCCACGCGTACATCCTCATCCAAACTGAGGTTGGAAAGTCCTCCTCGGTGGCCAAGGAGATCGAACAGATCCCCGGGGTCACCCAGGCAGAGGACGTCACCGGCCCCTACGACGTGATCGTGCGCGCCGAGGCGGCCAGCGTCGATGAGCTGGGAAAACTGGTCATGTCACGGGTGCAGGCGGTCGATGGCATCACCCGGACCCTGACGTGTCCGGTGGTTCACTTCTGACCCGGCCGACGGCGGTGCGATCATGGCCCTTCGCGCTGCCGGCGGCCCGAACCGGTGACGCGGGCCGTGCACGGATGACGGGCTCCCACGCCCTGATCCGACCGGCGCCCACCACTCGTATGACGGCCAAGATCTCGATCCCGGCCATCATACGAGCCAGCGTCATCGCCATCGTGATTCTAGTCACATCCTGCGCGGGCTCCCCGGGTCCGGTCACGGTCACCCTGGTGCCCGACCCGGCCGGCAGCGAACGGGCCGCCTGCGTGAACCTCGTTGCGGCCCTGCCGTCCTCGCTGGGGACGGGTCTGGGCCGGCGCGAGGTCAGACCGGCGTCGCCGTTCGTCGCCGCCTGGGGTTCCCCGCCCGCGGTCCTGTCGTGCGGGGTTCCCGGGGTCGCCGCGAGCTATCGACCGGACGTGACCCTCTCGGTCGTCGACGACGTCGGCTGGTTCGCCGAAGAGCGCGGCGCGAGCGTCCGGTACTCCACGCCGACCCGACGTCCCCAGGTCGTGCTCATCCTGCCCGCGTCCCTGCAGGCGTTCGACGTCCTGGTCACGCTCGCCGGGCCGGTCCGCGACGCCACCAGGGCGACGGTCGCCTGACCCGCCGCCCAGGCACTGCCGCCGGATCGCTGCCGCCGGATCACCGCAACCCGGTGCCGCGGTGCACCGCCGACTCGATCAGCCGGTCCACCAGCGCCGGGTAGTCCAGACCGGTCGCACCCCACATCCGGGGAAACATCGAGGTCGGGGTGAACCCGGGCATGGTGTTGACCTCGTTGACCACGATCGAACCGTCCGGGCACCAGAAGACGTCCACGCGCGCGAGACACGCGCAGTCCAACGCATCGAACGCGCGCACGGCAAGATCACGAATTCTGGCGGCGACGTCGACGGGGATGTCTGCCGGAACGTCGAACCGGACCGCTCCCGACAGATACTTGGCCTCGAAGTCATAGAACCCGGCCG
>NZ_CAUVXG010000023.1:0-26263 GCF_963555885.1 Protofrankia sp. Cr2 | reverse complement strand
GGCCGCGGCGCTGGCGAACACCCCGGAGCCGACGTAGGGCACGCCGGCCATCTCCAGCAGCCCCTGCACGGTGCCGTCCTCGCCGAAGGGCCCGTGCAACAGCGGGAACACGACGTCGACCTCGCCCAGACCGATCCCGGCTGGGCCGCCCGGGGCGGCGCCCGGGGCGGCGCCCACCGGGCCGAGGATCCTCAGGCCGCCCGCGGTGGGGTCACCCAGCAGGGCCACCGGCGTCCCGGTGCGGTCGACGCTCGGTAGCGTGCCGGAACGGACCTGGAGCGCAGTCGGATCACCCGAGCCGAGCACCCAACGGCCGTCCGGGGTGATACCGACCGCCACGACGTCATAACGCCGTGGGTCCAGGGCTTGCAGCACGCCCGCGGCGGACACACACGAGATCGCATGTTCGGTGCTGCGTCCGCCGTAGATGACTGCGATCCGGATCCTGCGCGCGGTGCCGGGCATGGACGGGACCCTAACCGATGCTCGGCCGCACCAGCGTGAACCCGACGTCGAGGAAAAGCCCACGTCGCGGAGCCGACGCAGCCTGCGGCGACAACTCAGCTGATCGCTCAGCTGATCGCTCAGGCGCTGGGATCGCGGTGCTCGCGGCCTGGTTCGCGGCTCATCAGTTCCTTCACCGCGTCCATCGGCGCAAGGCCCTCGTAGATGACCCGCTCCACCTGCTCGGTGATCGGCATCGCGACGCCCAGTGACCGGGCCAGGCCCAGGATGGGCCGGCAGGAGCGGACGCCCTCGGCGACCTGAACCTGCTGGACGCTGGCCGTCGCCAGGGTCATGCCACGGCCGAGCTTTTCACCGAAGGTGCGGTTGCGCGACAGCGGCGACGAACAGGTGGCCACCAGGTCACCCAGGCCGGCGAGGCCGGCGAACGTCAGCGGATCGGCGCCCATGGCCACGCCGAGCCGGGCCGTCTCGGCCAGCCCCCGGGTGATCAGGGATGCGACCGAATTGGTGCCGAACCCCATTCCCTCGAGCATGCCGGCGGCCAGCGCGATCACGTTCTTGACAGCGCCGGCGAGCTCACAACCGACCAGGTCGGAGTTGGTGTACGGGCGAAGATAGGGCGTCCAACAGGCCGCCTGCAGATCGATCGCGGTCTGCTCGCAGCGGCTCGCCACGACGGTGGCCGCCGGCTGCTCGGCCGCGATCTCGCCCGCCAGGTTCGGACCGCTGACCACCGCGATCCGATCCGGGCCCACGCCGGTGACCTCCCTGATGACCTCACTCATCCGGCGGCGGGAATCACCCTCGACGCCCTTGATCAAGCTCACGTACACCGCGGACGGCGGGACCAGCGGCGCCCAGCGGACCAGGCATCCGCGCAGGGCCTGGGACGGCACCGCGAGCACGACCAGATCCGCCCCGCGGAGCGCCTGTGCGGCATCCCCCGTGGCGCTGACCTGGCCAGGAAGCGTGAGTCCGGGCAGATATCGGGGGTTGACATGATGGTGGTTCACCGCTTTGACGATGTCGGGCTCACGCGCCAGCAGCGTGACCCCGGCCCCGGCGTCGGCGAGCACCTTGGCGAAGACCGTCCCCCAGGATCCGGCGCAGAGCACAGCCGCTCTCGTCACACGGATCGCCCGCCGGCCGGGTCCGATCGTGTCTCAGCGTCAACCATGCTGTGACCATATGATGACTAGACAGTAACCGCCGCGGCGACCGTCGGGGGGATGCCCGGAGCGGCCGCCGAGCCGTGACGGATGCCGTAGGGTCAGGACGTGATACCCGCGCTACTCCGGAAATGACTCCCGGCCCGACCTGGGTGGTCATTGTGCCGGTCAAGCGGTTGACCGCGGCCAAGAGCCGGCTCGCCCACCCCGAACGTGCGGCGCTCGCGCTCGCGATGGCACAGGACACGGTTGCCGCGGCCAGAGATATCGATCACGCTGTCGTGGTGGCCGTCGTCGTCGTGACCAACGACCGCACGGCGCGGGCCGACATCGCCGACATGGACGCTCGGGTGGTGATCATCCCTGATCTTCCGGACACGGGTCTCAACGCGGCGTTGACGCACGGTGCGGCCGAGGCCGCACGGCGGTGGCCCGGCGCCGGCGTCGCGGCGATGTCCGCGGACCTCGCGGCACTGCGCCCGGCCGAGCTGAGGGCGGCGCTGCTGGCCGTGCCACCCGAGCGCCGGGCCATGGTCGCGGATGCGGACGGTACCGGCACGGTCATGCTCGCCGCCACGCCCGGCAGTCCGCTCGCACCCCGGTTCGGCCCGGCGAGCCGGGCCGAACACGTCCGTTCGGGAGCCTGGGACCTGACCGCCCCGCTCGGTCCGTCCGTGCCCGGCCTGCGGCGTGACGTGGACACGCTCGACGACCTGCAGGAAGCGCTGCGGCTGGGTGTCGGCCCACGGACCCGCGACATCCTGAAAACCCCTGGGGCCGCCGGCCACTCGAAAGGAACCATAATCGCGCGACCGCTGGCCTACCAGCGGCTGACGGATGTCTCACACGATGTTCAGCCGGCGGTCGTCCCAGACTCGTTGTACGGGTCCTAATCGTCACTCGTACCTGCCCCGGCCACCGGAGACTGGCACCATCGAGGGCATGACCGAGCTGGTGGTGAACCGATCCGAACAACCGCAGCGTAAACCACGGAGCGCCCTGCTTGAGCCGCTGGAGGCGCCCCGGCCACCGACGCCGTCCGATCTTCCCGAAGACCGTTTCATCAACCGCGAGAAGTCCTGGTTGGACTTCAACGCCCGCGTACTGGCACTCGCCGAGGATCCGGCCGCACCACTGCTCGAATGCGCCAAGTTCCTGGCTATCTTCGCCAGCAACCTGGACGAGTTCTATATGGTCCGCGTCGCCGGTCTGATGCGCCGCGAAGCGACCCGGCTCGCAGTGCTCTCCGCCGACGGCCTCACCGCCCGCGAACAGCTTGACCTGATCAGTAGTACAGCGGCCGATCTCTACGAACGTCACTCCCGGTGTTTCAGCGACGTGGTCACGCCCGCTCTGGCGGACGCCGGCATCACGATCCGCTTGTGGACCGACATGACCGACGTTCAGAAGGACCGCCTGCACGCATACTTCAACCAGCAGGTCTTCCCCGTCCTGACGCCACTGGCCGTGGACCCGGCGCACCCGTTCCCCTACATCAGCGGGTTGTCGCTCAACCTGGCGGTCACTGTACGTACCCCGGGCGGGGACGCCGAGCGATTCGCGCGGGTGAAGGTTCCGCAGAACGTGCCCCGGCTGATCCGCGTCGAGCCGGACCACCCGCTGCACGACAACAGGCGGCAGGGACCGCGCGGGCTGAAGTCCGACGACCGCGATGTCTGCTTCATCCCCCTGGAGGAGGTGATCGCCGCCCACCTCTCGCAGCTCTTCCCAGGTATGGAGGTGGTCGACGCCCACCTGTTCCGGGTCACGCGCAACGCCGATCTGGAGGTCGAGGAGGACGAGGCCGAGGACCTGCTGCAGGCGCTTGAACGTGAGTTGGCGCGCCGGCGGTTCGGCCCGGCCGTACGCCTTGAGGTCGCCGACGACATCGACGACAACCTGCTGGACCTCCTCATGCGGGAGCTGGAGGTCACCAGCCGTGAGGTGATGCGGGTTCGGGGGCTTCTCGACCTGTCGGTGCTGTGGGCGCTCTACGACCTCGACCGTCCCGAGCTGAAGGACAGCCCGCACGTGCGTCGCACCCACCCGCGGCTCGCGGCATCCGAAGGGGAGCAGACCGATTTCTTCTCGGTGCTGCGTGATGGCGACGTGCTCATCCACCATCCCTACGACTCGTTCACCACCTCGGTCCAGCGGTTCATCGAACAGGCCGCCGCCGACCCGCACGTCCTGGCCATCAAGCAGACGCTGTACCGGACCTCGGGTGACTCCCCCATCGTCGACGCTCTGATCAGCGCGGCCGAGGCGGGCAAGCAGGTCGTCGTCCTAGTGGAGATCAAGGCCAGATTCGACGAGACCGCGAACATCCGGTGGGCGCGCGAGCTGGAGCGTGCGGGCTGCCACGTCGTGTACGGGCTGATCGGATTGAAGACGCACTGCAAGACGTGCCTGGTGGTCCGCCAGGAGCGCGGCGGACTGCGCCGGTACTGCCACGTCGGTACCGGCAACTACAACCCGAAGACGGCGCGGCTGTACGAGGACCTCGGCCTGCTCACCGCCGACCCCGACGTCGGCGCCGACCTCACCGACCTGTTCAACGTCCTGACCGGCTACAGCCGCCAGACCGAGTACCGCTCACTGCTGGTAGCACCCCAGCACATGCGGGACGGCATCGTCGAACGTATCGAGCGGGAAAGCGAGGCGGCCCGCCAGGGCCAGGTGTCCGGAATCCGTCTCAAGGTCAACAGTCTTGTCGACGAGGAGATCATCGACGCGCTGTACCGGGCGTCCCGCGCCGGTGTGCCCGTGCAGTGCCTCGTCCGTGGGATCTGCGGGCTGCGGCCGGGTATCCCGGGCCTGTCGGAGACCGTCCACGTCCGGTCGATCCTGGGCCGGTTCCTGGAGCACAGCCGGGTCTTGGAGTTCACCTCGCTGCGGGAGTGCTGGATCGGCAGCGCGGACATGATGCATCGCAACCTCGACCGCCGCATCGAGGCGCTGGTACGGGTGGGGCAGCCGTCCCAGGAACCCCTGCGGGTCATGCTCGACCACGCCTTCTCCGAGGGCGTGGCAGCCTGGATCCTGCAGCCGGACGGGACGTGGTACCGACGGGCGACCGGCCCGGACGGAGAACCGTTGTCGGACTACCAGACCGACCTGATGAACCCGCCCCTGCGGCTGGCACACGGCTGACCGGCGGCAGGCGCCGCTGACTGGCGTCGCATGTCACAGACCGGCGACGCGTACCGCAGACCGGCACCGCGCCGACCGTGAGTGCCCTGACGGACCCACGGTCGGCGTCCGTGTCCGGTTACTCCTCGGTCGCGGACACGCTGGCCTTGAACTCCGAACCCGGCCTGAACTTCGGCACGACCGAGGCGGCAACCTGCACCGGCTCGCCTGTGGCCGGGTTGCGGCCGGTACGGGCCGCCCGCTCGACACGCTCGAAGACGCCGAACCCGGTGATGGTGACCTTCTCACCGGCGGATACGGCTTCCTGGATCGCCTCGAACACGGCATCGACGGCTTTGGTCGCATTCGATCGCCCGCCCTCGATCTGCTGGGCGATGCGATCAACCAACTGGGACTTGTTCACAACAACCTCCGGACGCCCCCCGCGGGCGCGGGGTTAGGGAGCAGATCGGGCATCACACTGCGCTGCACCGTAGGCATGTCCACCGGTTAGGGCAATTCCCCTGCGCGTGTCGCGCAACACAAACCCGCATGTCAACGACTCGCCTAGATCATCTGGCGGCACCCGGCGGAGGGCGGAGGATCCCTTGATGGACCAATTTCGTCACATTCAGTGACGATCAGTGGCCTCCTATGCGGTCACCGGAAGCCACCCGGGGCGGGTGGCTTCGAAGGCTGTGATGGCATCCTGTTGACGCAGGGTCAGGCCGACGTCGTCCAGACCCTCCATCAGACGCCAGCGGGTGAAGTCATCGAGCTCGAAGCCCGCGACGAGCCCGGGTGCCCGCACCTCGCGCGCACCGAGGTCAACGGTGATCGCAGTGGTGGGATCGGCCTCGACCTGGTCGGTGAGCGCCTCGATCGTCGCGGCCGCGAGCACGACCGGCAGCAGGCCGTTTCCGAGGGCGTTGCCGCGGAAGATGTCGGCGAAACGCGCCGAGATCACCGCTTTGAAGCCGTAGTCCTGCAGCGCCCACACGGCGTGCTCGCGGGACGACCCGGTGCCGAAATCCGGACCGGCCAGCAGGATCGTGGCGCCGCTGTAGACCGGCTTGTTCAGGACGAACCCCGGATCGGCCCGCCACTGCGAGAACAGGCCGGCGCCGAAGCCGGTCCGTTCGATCCGCTTGAGCCAGTCGCTGGGGATGATCTGGTCGGTGTCGACGTCGCTGCGCCGCAGCGGCACCGCCCGTCCGGTGTGCGTGGTGAACGCCTCCATCGCGGATGCGCCCCCTTCGTGGTGTCGTGATGTCGTCGTGATGTCGTCGGTCAGAGATCGGCGGGCGCGGTCAGCCGCCCGGTGACGGCGGTTGCCGCCGCGACGGCGGGTGAGACCAGGTGGGTGCGTCCACCCGGGCCCTGACGGCCTTCGAAGTTACGGTTGGACGTGGACGCGCTGCGCTCGCCGGGCCCCAGCGTGTCCGGGTTCATACCCAGGCACATCGAGCAACCGGCACTGCGCCACTGCGCACCGGCTGCGCGGAAGACCTCGTCGAGCCCTTCGGCCTCGGCGTCGGCCTTCACCGTCATCGAGCCGGGGACCACCAGGACCCGCAGTCCGTCAGCCACCCGGCGACCGCGCAGGACGGCCGCGGCGGCCCGCAGGTCCTCGATGCGCCCATTGGTGCAGGAGCCGATGAACACCGTGTCCACGGCGATGTCGCGCAGCGGCGTGCCGGGCGCCAGCGCCATGTAGGCCAGGGCGCGCTCGACCGAGGCGCGGGCCGCCGGATCGGAGTAGTCCGCCGGGTCGGGAACCCGGGATGACAGCGGCGCGCCCTGCCCGGGGTTGGTACCCCAGGTCACGAACGGGCTCAGCTCCGCCGCGTCGACCACGACCTCGCGGTCGAACACCGCGTCGTCGTCGGTTGCCAGGGTCGCCCAGTAGGCGAGCGCCACGTCCCAGTCCACGCCTGCCGGCGCGTGCGGGCGGCCCCGCAGGTGGGCGACGGTCACCTCGTCGGGGGCGACCATGCCGGCGCGAGCACCCGCTTCGATGGACATGTTGCACACCGTCATGCGGCCTTCCATGGACAGCCCGCGGACGGCCTCGCCACGGTATTCGATCACATGCCCCTGGCCGCCGCCGGTGCCGATCCGGGCGATGATCGCGAGAATCAGGTCCTTGGCGGTGACACCGGCGGGCAGCGCCCCGTCCACCGTGACCGCCATGGTCTTCGGCGGGCGCAGCGGCAGCGTCTGGGTGGCCAGCACATGCTCGACCTGGCTCGTGCCGATGCCGAAGGCGAGCGCGCCGAACGCGCCGTGGGTGGAGGTGTGGCTGTCCCCGCAGACGATCGTCATGCCTGGCTGGGTGAGGCCGAGCTGCGGACCGACGACGTGGACGATCCCCTGACCGGGGTCGTTCATCGGGTGCAGCCGGACACCGAAGTCGGCGCAGTTCTTGCGCAGGGCCTCGACCTGGGCGGCCGAGACCGGGTCCGCGATCGGGCGCAGCGTGTCGATGGTCGGGACGTTGTGGTCCTCGGTGGCGATGGTGAGATCCGGGCGGCGCAGCGGTCGACCGGCCAGTCGGAGCGCCTCGAAAGCCTGCGGGCTGGTCACCTCGTGTACGAGATGCAGGTCGATGTAGAGCAGGTCGGGTTCGCCGTCGGCACGCCGGACGACGTGAGCGTCCCAGACCTTCTCCGCGAGTGTGCGCCCCATGGCCCACTCCTTCAGATGATTGCGCGTTCAGATGGTCACTGTACTTTGATAGTACTGGACTTCCTATATTCTGGGATGACAGTATCAGCTTATGGAACAGCTTAGCGGAGTCGGCGTTCTTGACAAGGCGGCTGCCGTCCTCAGTGCGGTGGAGGCGGGTCCGGTGTCCCTCGGTGAACTCGTTACCCGCACCGGGTTGAGCCGGGCGACCGCGCACCGGCTCGCCGCCGCGCTCGAGGTACACCGGCTCGTCAGCCGGGACTCCCGTGGCCGCTTCATCCCCGGGCCGCGGCTGGCCGCCGGTGGCGCCGTGCCGCTGCCCTGGGCCCTGGTGGACGCGGCGGCACCGGTCCTGACCGAGCTGCGCGACGCCACCGGCGAGAGCAGCCAGCTCTATGTGCGGCACGGGGAGGTACGGGTGTGCGTAGCCGCGGCCGAACGCACCAGCGGCCTGCGCGACACCGTCCCGGTGGGATCCACGCTGCCGATGACCGCCGGATCGGGAGCGCAGGTACTGCTCGCCTTCACCGGCACGGCGAGCGCGGATGCGAGCGCGGATGCGAACGCGGATGCGAACGCGGATGCGAACGCGGATGCGAACGCGGATGCGAACGGCCCACCGGTCGATACGGCCATTCCCCCGGGGGCGGTGTTCGATGCGGCCGACCTGGAGCGGGTGCGACGCCGCGGCTGGGCCGAGAGCGTCGGCGAGCGCGAGGCCGGGCTCGCGTCGGTGTCGGCCCCGGTCCGCGACGCCGACGGCCGCGTCATCGCGGCGTTGTCGCTGTCCGGCCCGGTCGCACGCCTGACCCGCTCCCCCGGCGCCCGCCACGGCGCCACCGTCGCAGCCGCCGCCGAGCGCCTGCACGCCCGCCCCGCTCCTTGACCCACAGTCCACGCCTCTACTGCCAGGTGCTCCTAACGATGTGAATCTGATGCTCCTCCCACAACACCAGATTCACATCGTTCCCACAGAGTGCCCGGACTCCTTCGCCAAGGCGCTCACCACCGTGAGCCAGGAGTTCAGGGGATGGACGCAGGCCGGACCGCCCGGAACGCACCGAGCCTGATTCCACCAGAGAAAGCACAGAACCACGACGAGCGCCATGGCCGCCGGGACGACATGATCGGTGACGGTCCTGGCCGCGGGCACAGCGGCCGAGGGCGCTGGACTATCGGGGCTTGTGGTATCCGGACCGTGCTGGTTCATCTCCATCGATGTTCTCGCAGTTGCCGATGTTCTCGCGGTTGCCGGCCGTCGCAGGTGGGATGGGCCCAGCACCACGGCCTGCGGCAACGCCCACCTGACGATCTCGGTCAGCAGGGCGAAGATTTCCGCGACAGCCCGCCCATACCCGGCCGTGACCTTTTCAACGACAGCCGGAATCTTGTCCCGGGTCAGGATCCAGTCCTCCGGCAGAAGCAGGATCGTACCCACGAGTCCCACGGCTCTTTCGGTGGCATCCAGGAACCACGGTCTGGACGCCACTGTCGGTAGGAAAATCCATAGGAACACGAAGAAGACAATCAGCACCAGTACGGTCCAGACAGCCTGTCCGATGAAGATTTTATCGTCGGGAAAAGGAGCCAGGACCGTTCGGTCGCCCAACTCTCCGACCATGGAGAAGAGGTAACCGTGAAGACCCGACCCGGACGTCGTGGGCTGGCACGGTGCTGTCATCGAGCGCCGTCCTCCCGGTCCCGCCGAGTGGAGGCTGCCGCTTCGTCCGCAGCGGGCCACCGCTTGGGCCCGGCGGTCTCCAGCTGCTCCGGGGCATCCGGGTCAGCGAGTTCGGGCCGATTCGCGGCGGCGAACAGGCGTCGTCCCCGCTCCGCCGTCGAGCCGCCTTCCACGGCTTCGCGGTAGCGCCCCCGCGCGGCGATCTCGTCCCGGTCGTCCACCTCGGCGTTCACCAGGATGCTGTGGTCGTATTCGGCCGCGGTCTCCTTCTTTCGGCGTTCCAGCCCACCGCTGTGACGCAGAGTCTCCAGATTGTCTTCCACGATCGCAGCGGCGGTGGTACGGTCGCGTCCCTCGTATATCCGGGTCGGCTCGTCGACGTCGCTCTCAAGATTCACCCTGAATCGCTCAATCCAGGTGACAAGGCCGTGGCCCGCGGAGAGATCTCTCCTGCGTATGACCGCGACCTGTCCGCGCACCTTGTTCGCCTGCTCCGCCCCGAGCTGGCAGGTGATGGCTTCGATCTCGCCCAACACGTGGCTTTCGCACAGCTGCGCCGGATCCGTGATCGGATTCCGGACGAGCTCGACCGGATCGACGACCCGGTATCCGATGGTCATTGCAAAGGGAAACCCGGCAGCGTTCTCCCGACTGGGCAGGAGCGCCTGGAAAGAATGATGATGGATCGCGATGTCGACCTTACGGGCATAATGATGAGTACGGGCCTGCCGGCCGCGTGTCATATGATCGTCGAGTCGGGGCTCCCGGCCATGGCGGTTCACGTAGACGATTCTGAACTGTTCCGACCCGGTGGCTGATTTGAACTTCCCCAGCCGCCCGTCTGCCTTGTCGCCATAGGGCACCACCAACGGTGGCGGACCGGCGGGGTCGCCGGCCACGGGAGTTCCTTCGGTATCGTTTCGCACGTCATCGTTCACTGGCTTTGATCTCCTCAAGCATGGCCAGCAGTGCGCCCACCGGCCGCGGGTACTTTTTCTGCCAGGCCGGCAGGGAACCGCTGATGCGATCGAAGTCGTCCTCGGTGCGGACAGATCCACGAACGGCGCCCACCAGCGCGTGCTGAATCGCTTCATCGCGGGCCGCCCGCCCCACCAGATACCGGAGCGATTCCATCGACGCCGACCGAAGATAACTGGTGTTGAACGCCCGATGCCACAACAATCCGACCCGCTGCAGGATCTCCTGATGCTGTTCCGACATCATCAACAGCAGCGGCCGGGTAGGCGCCCACGGATCTGCCGGATCCCGCGGTGTATCCAGATCGAGGAGAAGCTGGATGAAGGACAGTGCGCCCACCCGGCGGCGGCTGATCGGCTCGCCGTCATCCGTCCAGATGCGCAGTTCTTTCAGAACCCGTATCTGCCTCGTCAGAACGGTGGTGACGTTTTCGTCCGGCATCTTGTGGTCGAACAGCTCCAGCACGCTGTTACTGATCGCAAGCATTGAGACGACAGTGTCCAGATCCACCGGACCGTCAATATCCGCAAGCTCACGCAGCCGGCGCAGAGCGCGCTCCAGGTCAAGCGGACCAACCCCGGAGCCCCACGCCCGCATGGCGGCCCACAGGCGTCCGGGTAGATCGGCGTCGTCGAGCCAGCCGGTCCAGTCCCCCCAGTCGGCAAGCATCTCCACGACCAACGGAAGAAAATCTCTGGATGTGGCGGGAACCCGGAGGGCCAGTGCTGCTGTCTCGATCTCCTCGGTCCGGCATGTGTCCGCCAGCGGAAGGAGAACCGCACGCCGGATCTCCTCGAACGACCAGGTGGAAAGGAGCCCGATAGCGGTCGCCACCCGCGCGCGGACAACCGGATCCGGGTCGCCGGCCAGATGGCACAGCCATTCCAGGAACGCTGGATGCAGGACATCCTGCTCATGCCAGACCCAGTCCAGGACCCGGGCCGGGTACGTCGGGTCACGAAACCTCACGACCTCAACCTGTGCAGGTCCGTAGTACGTCGGACGGAGCTCGTTCACGATCTCCGCCCGGGCATCCGCGAGCCGGATGCTGCGGTCCGGCGGGAACAGCGGCCGCGGTGGGCGGTCCGCGGCCCGTACCCGGGCGAGCAGACGTTTTTCCAGGTCGAGCGCGGCCCGGGAAACAGCTGAATACGGAACATCGGCCAGCACGCCCAAAGTGAGCAACAAGGCCCGTTGCTCAAGCGAGTCATATCCGCGGGCCCACTCGACGAAACGGGTCGATACCAGACCATCCACCCAGGCCTGGATCTCCGGTCCCGATTTATCCATAGCAAGGCGTTCGCCGAGCATGGCGAGTCCGCTGGCCGAATGACCGTCCCGGCAGATAGCCGTGACGAGCATGTCGATCTCGCCGTATTCCGCCAACCGCGACCGGCATTCCGACATCGCCAGACCGGACACGCGTGCATAATGTTCCGCCACGACCTCCAATGCGGGAGGCGGCCGGCCGCAGTCGACTCGGAACCCGGTCAGCGGATCCCCGAAAACAGTACGATCATCGGCCACGATCACAAGCCACGCGTTCTTCTGCTGCAGGCCGCGCGCCAACCGCTCCAAATGGTGACTGCGTAGTCCGGCGGCGCCCACCAGGACGTCCGGGTCCAGTACATGCCCGGTGTCCGCGGCGAAAGTTCCAGGATCAAGATGGTGAATTTCGGTGTCCGGTTCCAGCCGTCGGTACTCCGGATCCGACGTGGGTTTTTCGCCCGCCCGCCGAGCCATTTCCGTGTGCGCGACCGCGTGCAGAGCATTGAGTGCGGCGGCGGTGCGCCCCCAGCCCGTCGGTGCCTGCACCATGGCGACATGGCGATCGGTCAGCGCGCGCACGATATCTGCGAAACGCTCGGGTCGTGCGTAGGCGCCCACGATGCCCGCGAACTCATCGGCGGTCACCGGTCCGGGCTCGAATGTCGCCTGGCCGCCGAAATGGCCCGCGAACGCACCCACTCCACCACCGACGCTGCCTTGCCGGCCACCAAATACCACATTGCCGCCGTTGACGACAAGCCGTAGGTAGCTGTTGTTGAGTTCGGCACCCAGCTGTGGAGCGAACTGGGACCGTCCGCCGTCCTTGGCGAATTCTCGAAGGCGTTTCTCCGGGTTCCGGCGCGCCCCGTCCACCTTGGGCGTGTCCGCCCCCGGCGTGTCCGCGCCCTGGTTCCGGACTTGCTTGTCCGGCGGCCCCCGGCGTGCCTCATCGCCCCCGGCGGGCGCCCGGTGCCCGCCGGGGGCCGCGTCCTGCCCGCTCCGCCCACCGGCGTCGGCCTTCGGTCGTCTCGCATCGTCCTCGGCCACTGGTCTCCTCTGTCAAGGCCGCCGACACCACGAAGAGTTCGGTCGCGGCTAACCGACTCTGCCGCCGTGGTTTTCCTGGTTGTCCCGCCCCACGACGCGGCCCTGCCTTCCACCCAAGATCACATTGCCGCCGCTGACCGTCATCTCGATCTTCGTGGCATTGAACCGCGCACCATAACTCACAGCGTTGTCGGTTGGGGCCCGGTAGTCACCTTCCGTGTGGTGGTCATCTTCGTCGTCGGGAGGCATGCCGGGTTTCTTCCGTGAACCATCCTGGTGGGTTCCGTTCACCGCGGCCGGTTCCTTGCGGGGGCTGCTCGGCTGCGCGATGCCGATTCCGGGGACGTGAACCCAGGCGCGGGCCTGGTAGGTCTTGACCACGACATCGACCTCGGTGAACGTCTCGGGGCGGATGTTTCCATAGCCGTCACGGACGGCCGCGCGGTGGACGCGTTCGGAGACGATGACGGCCACGTCGGCCTCGGGTTCGTCGCGCAGCGCCTGGCGCAGCGGCTCGGCGTCGACCAGACGGCACGCCTCGATCACGTCGTGGCCGGCCCAGCCGGAACCTTCGGGCAGCACCTCACCGTCGTGGATAGCCAGCCGCAGCCGCATCCGCGCCCAGTCGCTGTGGAGATGACGGTCGTGGCGGAGCGCCACCGCCACCCGGTCGACGAACGGATCGAGCAGCCGGACGATGGAGACGTCGGGCGGGATCATGATCAGCAATCCGTCGCCCCGATCCGCCGCGCTGACCGCGATGTCGGCCCATTCCCGCCACGGCAACTGCGACTCGGTGAACGCCCGGTTGAGCACCTCACGCAGCCGGTGCCGCAGGTCCCTCTGTGTGCGGCTGTCGCGGGAGCTCCAACCTTCGATGTCGCCCACCACGATGCGGCGCGATACAGGTTCGTCGAACACGCGGTACGGCCTTTCCTGAAGGTCGCGTCGGTGGACACGACCGCGGTCCTGGACGGATACTGCGCACGAAGCGCTCGGGACGTCGGCGACCGTCGAAAAAGATCGTCGGTGAGGTCTCAGCAATCGTCGGTGAGGTCTCAGCGGTGGTAGCCGTCGTCCATGACCGTCGTAGCGGCTCGTCGGTGCCGGTTCGACGTCATCGGTCACATTCAGAGCGACCAGCAATCTCGTACCTCGCGATCTACCCGCCCCAGCCCCGCTCCTTAACCCACGCCCCTACTGCCAGGCGCCCTTAACGATGTGAATCTGATGCTCCTACCACAACACCAGATTCACATCGTTCCCAAAGAGCGCCCGGCAACATGGACGCGGCGTCGCGAGGCCGGGGCACGCACCCCAGCCCCGCTCCTTGATCCACGCCCCTATTGCCAGGCGCTTTTAGCGGTGTGTTGTTTCGCCGTAGGCGAACGCGCGGAGCTCCTCGACCTTCGAGACCACGATCGTCCGCCCCCTGTTACTGATCATTCCCTGGGAGCGGAAGACGCTGAGCTCCCGACCGACCGACTCCCGCGATGCGCCGATCGCAGCCGCGAGGTCATGGTGGGTCGGTCGCAACGTGATCATCACACCACCGTCGGGCTGGGTCTGCCCGTGCCGCTGCGCAAGCTCCAGGAGGTGGCGGGCCAGCCGGATGGCGGTCGGATAGGCACCGAGCTCCGAGCGCCGGCGGTCGGACTCCCGCAGCCGCTGGGCGATCGAGCCCACCATGGCACGCGCCACCTCGGGATGATCTGCTATGAAGGCCCTGAAGACCTCCGCGGACACCACGGCGACCGTAACGTCCTCCAATGCCACCACCGACGCAGAGCGGGTCTCGCCGTCGATTACCGCCATCTCGCCGATCAGGTCTCCGGGGCCACGGTGAGCAAGCAACGTTTCGTAGCCACTTTCAGCGACAGTCACGATCTTCACCCGCCCCGATCGAATCATCATTGTCCGGTCGGCGCGATCACCCTCCTGCAACAAGACGTCACCATTGCGATACGTTCTGATCATCCCTAGCACTTCGAAGGCCGAGCGGTCAGCCGGACTCATCCGGCCGCTCTCGCCGGAGCCGCTCTCGCCGTTGCCACGCTCGCCGTTGCCACGCTCGCCATTGCCACTGTCACCTGCGGACACGTGTTCCCCTCCATCACGTGGCTGGTGGCGCAGAGTACCCCTTTTGCTGCGCCACAAGGATGTGTCGGGTATCCAGCACCACGGTCCGCTCCCACGCGATGGCGGAAATCAACCATTCTCCCTCGCGCAGCGGCAGGCGCGACGTAGTGTCCACATCACCGGTGTATATGCCCATAAGGGGGAATACGGGTGATACGAAGACTGGGTTCCCGATACGTCCTGCACGAACCACTGGGACGGGGCGCCGACGGCGAAGTGTGGCGGGGTGAGCGGCTCGACGACGGCACCGGTGGCCAGGGGCCGGTCGCAGTCAAGGTGCTGCGCCCCGAGCTGGCCGACGACCCGGACTTCATCGACCGCTTTCTGCGCGAACGTAGAGTGCTGTTGACTCTGGACGACCCGCACCTGGTGAAGGTCCGCGACATCGTGGCCGAGGGCGGCACCTTCGCGATCGTGATGGACCTCGTTGACGGTGTCGACCTACGCCGCTACCTGCGCGAACGCGGTCGGCTCCCGCAGCCGCAAGCGGTCGACCTGATTGTGCAGGTCCTGTCGGCCCTGGCGGTCGCACACCGGGCCGGTGTCATCCACCAGGACGTCAAACCCGCGAACATTCTCCTTGACACGACCGGCCGGGATGCCCTCTGGGCGATGCTGACCGACGTCGGGATCGCCCGACTCACCCAGGGACGGTCGACGACCGGGCTCAGCGTGACGATCGGCACGCCGATCTACATGGCGCCGGAACTCGCCACCCACATACCGGCGGGTCCCGCCGCGGACCTCTACAGTGCCGGGGTCGTCCTGTACGAACTACTGGCCGGCCGGCCACCGTTTGCCGCACCGAACCCGATCGCCATGATCCGGGCGCACACGTTCGACCCCCCGCCACCGATCGAGGGTCTCGCCGAACCGCTGTGGGATGTGCTGCGCGGGCTGCTCGCCAAACGGCCGGCGGACCGGCCCGCCGACGCGCTGGCGGCACGCTCGGCACTGACCGCGGCACTGACCGCGGCACTGACGGGCCGGCATCGGCTCATCACCCCGGCGCCCGCAACGTTCGGCGACGCAGACCGGGCGAAACCATTCGTCCCCGAGCTGCCTCCGACCGCCATCCGCCTGAACGACGGGTACGAATCCGAACGCGTCCGGATGGCTGGCTGGCAGGCACCGCCGGTGCCGGTGCCGGTGCCGGTGCCGGTGCCGGTGCCGGTGCCGGTGCCGGTGCCGGTGCCGGTGCCGGTGCCGGTGCCGGTCGCGGTCGCGTGGGCGCGCAACCGCGGTACGAGGTTCGGGCGCCGACGCGCCCTGCTCACGGCGGGTGTCGCGGGGGTCATGCTCGTGGGCCTCGGCTCGTGGGCGCTCGCCGCCGGCCTCGGTGGGGACGATCGTGGCCCGGCCGGGCGGGCGTCCGCCCAGGGCGTCCCGGTGGCGTCCGCGGTGGCGTCCGCGGTGGCGGTGCCAGCCGGTTCCACCTCCGCGGACCCGACGCTGGTGCTGTCGCCATCACCGTGGCTGTCGCCGTCGCCGGCGGACCCCCCACACGCGCCAGTGCCCGACGTACGCAACATGCTGCTGGCCGATGCCTCGGCGGCGCTGCGAAAGGCCGGCTTCACCAATTTCCCTTACCAGTACGACTGTTACCGGTCACCCAACATCAACAACGTGGTGAACCAGGAGCCGTCCCCGGGTAGTCAGATCGCCACGACATCCCCGGTGAGCCTCAAACTGCAGGCGGCCGATTGCGCGACCGTTCCCATCGTTGTCGGAATGACTCTCCGTAATGCCGTAGATACTTTCGAAAGGATCGGGTTCACCAACATCTCGTACACGTACGAGTGCCTGAAGTCGATCAGGGTCGGTACCGTGGTTCTCCAATCGCCGCCTGATGACACCAGCTACGGCCTGAAGCAGTTTGTCAACCTGCGACTGCAGGCAGGCGACTGCTGATCAGCCGGACCGGTCGATCGGTAGCGAGCGGCTCGGCCGGACCGGCGCGGTCGCGAACCCGGGCCGCGGCTCCCCGCCCAGACTCCGCGGCACCGGCAGAGTGTGTTGCGGACCGCCGAGCGCCACCCGGCCGCCACCGCTGAGCGCCGCCCGACCACCGTTCCCACTGCCATTCCCACTGCCGTTCCCGCTGCCGCCGAGACCCGGCTGGGTACCCGGTCCCGACTGCGACGCCGCGGTCGATGACCGTGGCAGCGCCGCCCACATGTCGACCTCGACGATGATCTCCCCGTCCTCGGAGGCCATGCGCAGCCGTCCCCCGTGGACCTCGACCAGCCGCCGGACAACATAGAGGCCCATTCCGGCGCCGTCGATCTCACGGGTCGCGGTCCCATCCCGTTGCGTGAACGGCTCGAAGAGCTGGCGGATCGTGGCCGGGTCGAGGTCGGGACCGGGGTTGCGGACCCGCAGTACCACCTCGTCGCCGACCCGACCCGCGATGAGCCGGACGGGCGCTCCCGGCCAGGAGTGCACCAGCGCGTTGTCGACCAGGTTGGCGACCACCTGGTGCAACGCCTGGCGGGCCATGCGCACCGACAGTTGGGGCGGTAGGTCGACGCTGACGTTCGCCGCCGTGGTCGGTGAGTAGGCCAGCGTGGCCAGCACCGCGTTCACGACCTCGGGCAGGTCCGCGACGGTGTTCTCCTCCGTGCCGGTCGCCGTTGCCGCGCTGAGCATGTTCTCCAGCAACCGGGACAGCCGGTCAGAGTAGTTGACAGCCGAGTCGAGCATGTCGTCCAGCTGCGCCGCCGACATCCGGTCACGCCGACGTTTGATCGTGAGCAGGGTTCCGCGGATGCCGGTCAGGGGCGTCCGGAACTCGTGGGAAACCGTTGCGACAAGATCGCTGCGGATACGGTCGGTCTCCTCGAGCCGAGCCATCAGGCTCTGCTGACCCTCGTAGAGCTGCGCCCGGTAGTGCTCGGCCCGGCGGCGGGACTGCTCGTTGAAGTACCAGAAGATCACTTGGGCGCCCGCCAACGCACAGATGAATGCGGCGCTGATCGCGGCGAAGGTCCACGGGGAGTCGGTATGCCGATAAGATACGATCTTGTCGCCGACCGCGCCGTTGGCGAGGAACACGAACGCGATTGCCAGCAGATAAACCGCCCAGTCCTCGTAAAGGGCTATCAACGCGACGACCACGAAAAAGTGGAAGTGCATTTCAGGCTGTCCATGCGAGATATGGACCAACACGACCGAGCTGCACAGCAGGCCGAGGCTGGTGGCGAGCGCGCGCAACCGGCGGATGCCCGGAAGTACGGCCGCGCCGAGCAGCAACGCCGCCGGGCCGGCCGCGACGAGCCCCTGCCAGACACCGAACTTCTCGTAAGCAGCGCAGCCGACGATGATCGGCAGATGGATGGCGAGAATCCAGACCAGCAGTCGGTGGCGGGCGACCCAGTCCTCCGTGGGCAGGCCCCGTCCGTGCGGAACCCAGCCCCAGGTCTGTCCGTTGATCTTGTCTGCAGGAAGCACGAACTCGGCTTCGGGTCGATGGCCGGGAGGCGTCCGCTCGGCACGGCTGAGCCGGCCGGCGCGCGCACTGCCGTGGCGGCGCCGCGCCCGGTCGGGAATGGGGGCCGCGGAGGACATCCGGGTCATCCTCTACCGATCGACACCAGGCACACCATGGCCGTCAAGGATGGTGCGACATGGCAACCATGCTCACCCGTGACTAGACCATCTTTACCAGTCACTAACAGGCTCAAAGAGGCGATGGCGCTGTAGGCTCCCGCTTCGACACCCTGTGGTCCGCAAGGTGGCCTTCGGACGGCCACCCAGGAGGAGGACACCGTGCCCCCCGTGACCCTGACCGCGACCCCCTTGACTGCCGCCACCGCGGACCTGCCCCGCTCCGGCCCGGCCGGCGCCCTCGTGCCCGTCACCGTCACCCAACCGGTCCCCCTCGCGACCGGCCCGGCCGAGGCCACCGGCCCGCGGCTGCGGCTCGTCGCCACCACCAGCCAGCTGGACGAGATCGTGCACGGACGCAGCGGCCCGAGCTCCTGCGGGTGCCGAGAGTGCGCCATGGCACGCCACCCCGCGTCCATGCCCCGACTCACCGTCATCCGATGATGCCAAGTTGGTAAAGCCGCACAAGAGCCCCGGGACCTGTTGGTCCCGGGGCTCTTGCATGCCCACCCGATGGACGGCAAAGGCTCCCGCCTGCAACCGCCTGCAACCGCCTGCAACCGCCTGCAACCGCCTGCAACCGCCTGCAACCGCCTGCAACCGCCTGCAACCGCCTGTCTAGATCATGATCGGCGCGAGTTTGTTGTTGCGTACGCTTTTCGGCCCGAAAAGCGTGCCTGACAACAAACTCGCGCCGATCTTCGGTATGCCCCGGGCTCATCATTGACCTGGCGACCACCGCGAGTAGCAGAAGACGTCGACGCGTATTCGGCGTGACCAGCCGGTGGGCACCGCGGCCGACCGGCCGGCCGGACAGACGACGAAGGCTCCCTGACCGGGTTTGCCCTGGTCAGGGAGCCTTCCGTGCAGGTCGTGCGAGTGTAGCCCCGACCGGATTCGAACCGGCGCTACCGCCTTGAGAGGGCGGCGTCCTAGGCCACTAGACGACGGGGCCAGCTGCTCATGACTTCAAACACCTCTTACTCCGGACACACTGTACTTCAGACACACTGTACTTCGCAGCGCAGAAAGTCTGACGCTGGGGTACCAGGACTCGAACCTAGACTAACGGAACCAGAATCCGTTGGGCTGCCAATTACCCCATACCCCAAGGTTGCCCTTGCGGGCGAGCCCTACTGTACCGCATCCAGCTGGGGAGCGGCCGGGACCTGTGCCCGACCGCGTGTCCGATCGCGTGTCCGAGACCAACCGCCGGGACCGGGAGCCGGTATCAGCGAGACGTCACGGGGTTGGTGAGGGTGCCGATCCCCTCGACCGTGACGGCCACGGTCTGCCCGGGGCTCATCGGGCCCACCCCGGCCGGCGTTCCCGTCAGCAGGAGGTCACCGGGCAGCAGCGTCATCGCCACCGACATGTACGCGATCAGTGATGCGACATCATGCAGCAGCGACTTCGTCCGGGAGTCCTGCCGGAGTTCGCCGTCGAGGGTGGTGCGGATGGCCAGGTCGGACGGGTCGAGATCGGTCTCGATCCACGGCCCGACCGGGCAGAAGGTGTCATGCCCCTTGGCCCGGGTCCACTGGCCGTCCTCGTGCTGCTGGTCGCGGGCGGTGACGTCGTTCGCGCAGGTGAACCCGAGGACGACGTCCAGAGCCCGCTCCACGGGGACATCCCGGCACAGACGCCCGACGACGATCGCAAGCTCACCCTCGTAGTCGACCCGCTCGCTGTCGGGAGGAAGGACGATCGGGTCACCGGGGCCGATCACGCTCGTCGACGGCTTCAGGAAGAGCAACGGGCGCTGCGACAGGGCGTCAGTACCCATTTCCCGGACGTGATCGGCATAGTTCTTGCCGACGCACAGCACCTTGCTCGGCAGCACCGGCGCCAGCAGCCGCACGTCGCCGAGCAGGTAGCGGGCGCCGGTGAAGCTGAACGCGCCGAAGGGATGGGGGGTGATCGTGGCCACTGTGGCCTCACCCCGCTCGACCGCGCCCTCCACGATCCCGAAGGCCGGTTCCGTCCCGTCGGTGAACCTGGCGATACGCACCCATCGACGTTACAGGCTGCCATTAGTTCTCCGGGGACTGCGGCCTCCGGGCGCGCGATCTGACGATCATCGCACGCCCTTTGGCCCGCTAGCACGCCCTTTGGCCCGCTAGCACGCCCTTTGGCCCGCTAGGCTGACCTGCCCCGAAGCACGCGCGACGACGTCGCGGATAGGCTTTCCGCGCGTCCTGGAGACCCCGTCCTGGAAACCCCAGCCGAAGGCCCCAGCGAAGACGCCAGCCAGAGACCCCAGCCCGGAGGCAACCAGGTGAGCGAAACCACACCCGTCTACGATGTCGGCGCGCCAGAGCCGAAGCCGATCGACGAGGAGCTGAGCGTCAAGCTCGGCCACCTCGCCGAGGACGCGATCCTGCGCGGCAAGCCCAACGGCGACGAGCGGTGCGACAACTGCCTGTACTACCTCGACGGCGACAAGGACATCACCTACTGCTGGCACCCGAAGCTGCGCATCCTGGTCGGCGGCGACTGGTGGTGCCAGTGGTGGGAGGAGATCCCCGAGGACTGACCCCGGCGGCCCGGGTCACGGGGGGACAGCCGCGTGCGACCGCCACCGCACCGACCGCCACCGCACCGAGCGCCTGGGCACGAGTGGAAGGTAGACGTACATCTCAGGTCCGATTTGCGGCTTTCTTGGACGTCAACCTTCCACTCGTGACCACGGTCCATGCGAGCGGTTGCGGCCAGCCGGGTAAGAGTGCACAAGCTGGCGGCCCACGCGCCGCTGGGTCGACACCCGGGTGCACACGGTCATGGCTCGGCTGCGACGGTCAGACCCGCACGGGGTGCAGGGCGCGGCGCAAGACGTCGAGGATCTCCCGCTCCTGCCGTCTGGACACCGCCTCCGTACGCCCCAGGTTCGGCCCGTGGAACGTCCCCGGGAACTGGTGCAGCTCAACCGACACGCCCGCCCGCAGCAGGGCCAGGGCGTATTCGATCCCCTCGTCGCGCAGCGGGTCGAACTCGGCAGTCGAGACATAGGCGGGTGGCAGGCCGGTGAGGTCGGTGGCGCGGGCCGGCGCCGCGTACGGCGACACGTCGTCGCCGGGTTCGGCGTCACCGGAACGCCCCAGGTAGTGCCGCCAGCTCAGCATGGCGTCCGGCCGGTTCCACAAGGGCGCGTCAATGAATTCGATCATGGATGGAGTGTCCAGCCGGTCGTCCAGCTCGGGAATCACCAGGAGCTGGTAACGCAGGGCCGGGCCGCCCCTGTCCCGGGCGAGCAGCGCCAGCCCGGCCGCGAGCCCCCCACCGGCGCTCGCACCGCCGACCGCTACCCGATCGCGGTCGATGCCGAGGACGTCGGCCTGGTCGACCAGCCACCGCAGGGTGGCGTAACAGTCCTCAAGACCCGCCGGGAACGGGTTCTGCGGAGCCAGCCGGTACTTCGGTGCCACCACGACCGCCCCGGCCCTGGCACAGATCCGCACGACGTCCGGGTGGACCGTTTCGATGGTGCCCCCGGCGCCACCCCTTGCAAACCCACCACCGTTGATCCACAGCAGTGCGGGCCACGGCGCACCGGGTTCCGTCGGCCGGTGGATGCGGACCGCGACGTCCGGCGCTCCCGGCGGGCCGGGGACCACCCGGTCCTCGATCTCCATCCCGGCCAGGACGTCAGCATCGATGGACGGCTCCATCAGGAGCCGGCCCGACGCCGCCCGGACCGCACCAACACCCTCCATTGCTACCCTCGGTAGCAGAGAAACCATAGCCGCGAGCTCAGGATCCACGAACGCCCCCCATATTCGGGCAAAAAGCCACTGACCTGCACTCATACCGCGGATGAGTGTTCACCTAACAGGGGGTATCTGTCACCTGAATCGGTACATCCGGTGCTCGGACAACCTCCGCGACCCGCAGGGGCACTACCGGCTGGCCTCGCCGCCCACGGCCCTACCGCCCACGGCCCTACCGCGGGCTGGCCCGGCGGCGGGCGGTCTCGCACCGCGGCCCACTGCGCCGGCATGATCACCGGCCACCGGCCACCGACGACCGACGACCGACGACCGACGACCGACGACCGACGACCGACGACCGACGACCGACGACCGACGACCGACGACCGACGATCTTTCTAGGTTTGTACGCCGGAAACGGCCTTGTTGATCGCACAAACCTAGAAAGATCGCGCGTCACCCCCAGGATGACGATCGGCCCGCGAGCTATGATGATCGAAGATGGGTGGAGAGGAGTGGTCGACATGCCGCCTATCGCACAACCGGCGCAGCCGGCTCCGCGCTGGCCAATAGACAACCTGCCCATTGAGGAGGTACTGCGCAGCCAGGGGATTCAGCCGGTCAGTTCACTCAAGGACCTCGCGTACCCCGATCTGTGGGACTCCGACGAGGAGTATGCGGAGTTTCTCGCCGACCTGTACGCATCTCGACAGGCGGACGTCGGTTGACGTGTCCTCGTTGTGGACACCGACGTTGCATCGGCGATCTTACGCGGGCGGGTATCAGGGCCAATTGACGTACGCCTCGCAGGACAGACACTAGACATTTCCAGGAGGATCTGCCGGCTACCGGCAGGCACAAACGCGGAAGCTGCTCAGCCGCGGATAGCGGCAATCTCACGGCTGCGCGGACACCAGCGGAATCGCCCCTGCGCTCCCCGCAGCTCGTTGCGCGGGCATGAGCAGCGGGCACGGCCGCTGGCCACCGGTCCGTTCACCGGGCATCCACACGGTGTGCGTGCACGAGTCGACGTCGACCTGCCAGGTCTGGCGATGACGATGATCCTCAATGCACACGGGACGCCGGGTCAGCGGCTCGGCGACCCTCATGTGCACCCAGGCGTGCGCCACCTCCCAGGCTGCCGCGTCGAACTCGGCCACCACCGCGCCGTCACCGTCCACAACCACCAGACGCCCCGGTTCGACCGTGTCGGCCACGCTGGTCCGGGGCACACGGCGGCGCAACATGTCGGGCTGCCATTGCGCCGCCAGCGCCGTATGGGCCGCGTCCAACGCCGCACGCTGACCCGCGAGGAACGCCAGCGCCTCACCCTCGGTCACGCCGTCGCCGGCTCGGAGTAGCGCCTCGGGCGTCAACGCCAGCACCGCGAGCAGGCCCCGACGAAAATCCGACACGAACAGCACGGGCTCACCCTGCGGGTTACGGTCATATGCCTCGTCCGCCGCCAGTAGGGCCAGCGCATATCGCCGGTGCGCGCTGGGCTGGCCGTCTCCGCTCATCGGGTGTCGCCCCGCCAGCGGACCGCCGAAGCCGCCACGCTCACCGCGAACCCGACAGGCCCGATCGCGTAGTCGCCGATCCCGGAGCTGTGGGCGAACCTGTCCGCCGCCTCCGCGCTCTCGAATGCCAGCACGATCTCGGTCACGCTGCGGCGAGTTTCCCCGTCGAACGACACCAGGCCGTACACCGGCCCCGACTCATCCATCCAGTTCTCCCTTCAACACGAACAGGCGGGGAGTCGACTCCAGACGGAAACCGAAGGTGGGGCCCTCCGGAGCCAACCCGTGAACAACGCTCCTGACGACTTCCCGCATCCAGAACGCGACATCGCAGTGCGGCGCCGTACAAGGGAGCTACGGAAGCCCGGCAAGAACGGTCTACCGAGGTTCCCATCGCCGCATCCACCCGATCCAGGCTGTATCGCTGGGATGTTGAGGGGCGGATTTGGGGGCTGATTCAGGGGCCGACAGGCAGGATCACGCCACACCCCGATACATGCGACGAAAAGGCTGCCTGATGTGCAAGAATCGACACGACTCCTGCGACGAGAGGGTCAGTCGTGACAGAGCCAAACCACCAGCTCCAGCGGGCGCGTCTGCGGATCGAATCACCGAACGCATCGGGTGAACCGCTGTCTCGTCGGGAACTCGCCGATCTGGTCAATAGCTGGGTCCTCGAGCATGCAGGACGGACCACCGCTATCGATGATCATTACATCGGCAAGCTTGAGCGAGGGATGATCCGCTGGCCGCAGGCGGACTACCGCGCTGCGGTGCGGGCGATCCTCCGCGTTCAGACAGATCACGAACTGGGCTTCCGTCGCCGTCGGATGGCAGCCTCCGAGGGCAGCATCCCCTCCGCATCCCTCACCGCGCCCGGTACGGTCCAGCCTCCCGACATGACGTTTGGCTGGCCGCCCGAACGATCGTTACTATCGCCGACCATAGACGCGGCTAAGCCCACCGGCAATCTTCTGCTATTGGATGAGTGGTCGGCGATGTACCGAAGAGATCTACTCACGGGCGCCTTCAGCGTGGGCGCGCTTGTGCACTTGGAATCCTATCTTTCGACCATGGACGCGGACCCGGTGGCCAAGATTTCCGTACTCCGAGCCGTCACGATGGCACAACGTCGCCGGGAAGGTTTGATTCCCGCTCGCGAGCTCGCTGGAATCATCGTCGAGCACCTTCGGCTACTCCGCTCCGTAGGCAGCGCGCTGCAGGACCCGGCGGCCCGACGGGAGGTGACCGAGGCGCTCAGCGAAGGATTCGGGTTTCTCGCATGGCTATGCTGGGATATGCGGGACATCGGCTCGGCACAGCGTTATTATCAGGCTGCTGTCCGTCTTGCACGGGAATCGCAGCATCGCGCTCTGACCGGCTACATGCTCGGCAGCCTTGCTGCCTTTTTCGCGAGAACGGGCCATGCTCACCGCAGCGTCCTTCTCATGGAGAGGGCCTGGGATGCATTGCCGAACAAAAGGCATGGGATAGTGGACGCCTGGATAAACTCCACCGCTGCCCTGAGCTACGCTGCCACGGGAGACGGAAACGCGGCTTGGCGCCATCTCGGCCATGCTGAAGAGGCCGTATCCGGAATACCATCCGACGAGCAGCCTCCCTGGCCATGGGTTATGCGATTCGACGATACCAAACTCGCCGGATACCGTCTCAACGCCGCCATCCACCTTGGGCGCCCCGACCTTGCCCTTAAATGGGCACCCGCTGCCACCGCGGCGCCAGCACGCAAGCACACCGCCCAGTACGCCCTCACGCTCCTCGACCAGGCCACCGCCCATTGCATGAAAGCCGAATATGAGCAAAGCGCCGATATCGCGCTTGCAGCTCTCAGCATAGCCGCTGCGAAGAACTCGCGTAGAGTGATCGACTCTGCCTGGCGAACTCGGCAAGCTATCCCGAACAACGCTACATGTGACGCGGTCGGCCAACTCGACGCCCGGCTTCACGAACTCGACCCGATCGACGCCTGAAAGGCAGGAAGATGGTGACGATCGGTATAACTGGCCACCGAGGGCTGACCGCTGATATCGAGGACTACGTCCGGCGCGAGATTCGCCGTATTCTCAGCGCTATACCGGCTGACCAGCTGACGGGCGTCAGTTGCCTCGCGGACGGCGCCGACAGTATCTTCGCCGAAGTCGTCCTGGAACTCGGCGGACGACTCTCCGCCGTGGTGCCAGCCAACGCCTACCGCGACGGCCTACCAACATCCCACCGTGTGAGCTACGACCAACTTCTCGACGCGGCATATAGAGTCCAGCGTCTCGATTTTCAGGATTCGACCTCCGAAGCCCACATGGAGGCGAGCCGAGTGATCGTCAACGACGCGGACGAACTCATAGCCGTGTGGGACGGCGAGCCAGCACGCGGCTATGGCGGCACCGCCGACGTCATCACCTACGCCAGGCTGCAGGGAATACCGATCCGTATCGTCTGGCCGCCGAACACGAAACGCGACTGACCGAATCAGCCCATTTCGGAAGCCTGAGCCGTCGCGCTGATCACTATGATCTACGCCGGCCAAAAGGCCAACGTCGGCGCCGCTACGGCTGATCACTGTCGTCCGCGTCCTCGGGAAGACCGAGGTCGAGGCCGATCCGCTGCGCGATCTCCATCGCCTCGCTCAGCATCGCCAGGCCGCGGTCGTGGTCGCTCGTGCTGGACAGGAGTTGGCCGAGCTGGAGGAGTGAGATAACGACGTCTCGCTGCTTACCGACATTGACCGGATCCGCCTCGACAAGCCGCCTGGCGATCGCCAAATCCTGTTCCAAGTATTCACGAGCCTGATCGGCATGTCCCAACCTCATCGCCAGATCAGCAAGTTTGTTGTAGGAGATC
>NZ_CAUVXG010000022.1:78763-84141 GCF_963555885.1 Protofrankia sp. Cr2 | reverse complement strand
TCTGCCAGGCCGACCTTGCCCAGCGCGGCACCGGGTCAGTGATCATCCCTGGAGGGATTGAAACGCCTACTAGTCTTCCTCGCACGACCAGACGCCAGAGTCAGTGATCATCCCTGGAGGGATTGAAACGCCAGCCTGACGACTGTCAACGGCAACATCGCCTGCGGGTCAGTGATCATCCCTGGAGGGATTGAAACGCCAGTACGTCGCAGCACAACCTGTTGACCCGGGTCAGTGATCATCCCTGGAGGGATTGAAACTCCGTCGTCCGTCGTGGCGACGGACGCCACGGAGTCGGGGTCAGTGATCATCCCTGGAGGGATTGAAACGCCGACCCGTGCTGCCAGCGAAGTCCTCGATCGAGGGTCAGTGATCATCCCTGGAGGGATTGAAACAGGCGCTGCAACACCTGAAGGACCTGGACCATCAGGTCAGTGATCATCCCTGGAGGGATTGAAACGTAGTTGTAGGGCCTGTCGGCCATGGTGCTCCTGTCAGTGATCATCCCTGGAGGGATTGAAACAGTTTGCGCGAGCCGCGCCGGTAGGGGTCGAGCGCCCGTCAGTGATCATCCCTGGAGGGATTGAAACGGCATTGTCAGCGTGTCGGCCGGTCCATCATTCGAGGGTCAGTGATCATCCCTGGAGGGATTGAAACGCAATACGGGCAAGTGCATGATCGGCTACCACCATGTCAGTGATCATCCCTGGAGGGATTGAAACATTACCGGTCGCCGTTGGTGGCGTTGTCTCCCCATCATCAGTGATCATCCCTGGAGGGATTGAAACAGGTCCCGGTCTACCGAAATACGTCCGCACGGTCGTCAGTGATCATCCCTGGAGGGATTGAAACTCCCACACGCGGACAACCCGGCGAGCACAGGGCGCAAGTCAGTGATCATCCCTGGAGGGATTGAAACGGTGAGAGTCGAGACGAGAGGGGTTGCGCTCTCGCCATCGCAGCGATCATCAAGGCTGAAGCGGATTGGCGACCTTCACGGGCTTCAGGGTGACCAAAGATAGTCTCGTGGCGTTGGGCGAGGGGTCGGGCTACCAAGACTGGATACTGTCTCCCGGCTGCCCGCTGGCGTGCCCTCTGCTCGTTTTTCGTATGCCGTTGGCGTGCCCGGTGCTGGTCTCCGCTGGTCGGGCGGCTGTGCATCCCGAAACGCGCTCGAGCGGTCGGTGAACCGGACCGTGGAACAGAACCAGCATCGCGAATCTATGCCGCTCAGTACGGCGTGGATTCGCCCATCCGGCGGCGGTCGCTCTAACCGACATGCCCACAGGTCCTGGAATGTCTGGTCTACGTGCCATTCCTGGTCTGGCTTGTGCGCGGTGGCGGGCTGGCGACGCACCCGGCGAGCATGGCGCGCCAGCGCCACGCGCAGCCGTCGCGCGGCGCGGCCCGTGCCGCGCCCTTGATCTAAAACCGAGTAATTCGGCAACTTGCGGGCTTATATCCGGGATCTGGTCGGGTGTTGCGACGATCGGTCAGAGGCTGCGGGGGTCGTCTTCGGTGACGTGTCCGCCGATCGCGGCGTGTCCGGGGGGTCCGGGTTCGGCATGAACGATGGAACCGTGGCCATGGTGAATGATGAGGCGTCGTCCGAGTGCTGCGGCTAGGCGCATAGAGGCTGATCCGGTGGCTTCGTCTTCGACAATGCCGAGTCGACCGGCAAAGGTACGGGCACGGACGGTGCCGGTAGTTTCGTCCTGCCAGGCCCAGACCTGGGTCATCTCCTGGGCGGGGTTGATCGGTCCGGTGAGGGCGTCGACCTGCTCGGCGCTGGTGAGCCGTTCATGCCACCACGGCGGGGTGATCGCGAGTGGGGCGCGGACCCACACGCCGTCCTGATCGGTCCAGGTTGCCGCGTCGCCACCGGGCATCCGGAGGACCTCGGGGTGGGCTCCGGTGAGACGGGCGATCATCCAGGCGGCACCGACGGCGGGATGGCCGGCGAACGGAAGTTCCCGAAGCGGCGTGTAGATCGTGATGAGGGCTTTGTCGGGATCGTCGATGAACACGGTTTCGCTGTAGCCGAGAGCGGCGGCGATGGCCTGCCGGCGGTCACGGTCGGGGACGGTGACCGGGGCGTTCTCGATGATGCCGAGGGGGTTACCGTGCCTGCCGGCATGATCGGTGAAGACCCGGACGACTCGTACCGTGACCACGTGTCGCGCCTCCTTGCCGGCCGGCTGCCTGCTCACACGATGCCTGCTGTGAGCGGAGTCTGTCTGCTGGATGCGCGGTTCGGGTGCGGTTCGTGAGCGCTCGGCTCGGGTTACGACGGTTCAGACCGGGGTCCGGGTCAGAAGGCGGCGATCTCGTGACGCAGGTCTGCGGCGGTGCCGGCAGCGTGGTAGCGCTGGGCGTTGAGCATGGAGGCGATGCGGTCGAGGCGGCGGCGGTGCCAGGACACCCGGTTCTCCTGCGGGATGGTCAGCACCGGTTGCAGGGCGTCGACGACTCCGTCGATATTGCCGAGGATGAGCCGGGCGGTCGCCAGGTAGATATGGGCGAGGATCTCGTCTGTGAGGAAACGTTCCTCGGACGGCCCGTTCTGGAACAGGTCGATGGCGGTGGTAGCGGCGTCTTCCGCGGCTGCCGCGTCGGCACGGTCGGTGAACCAGATCAGGCTACTTGCACCGTAGTAGTGGGTTTTCGCGCGGGTGAACGTGAACAGACCGGTGTCGATGTCGCAGGGGGTGCCCGGGTTGTCGATGGCCTTGACGGCGGTGGTGAGTGCGGCGCGGGTGCCGGTGCTGTCTCCGAAGTGGGCCAGGCACTGCGCTTCGCCGCTGGCCAGGCGTGCGAGTCCCGCGCCGGTGGGGTGCAGCGCCATTCCGGCACGGATGTACTGATGGGCGTCGGCGTAGCGGGTGGCGAACCGGGCGATCAGGCTTTGGGTACCGCGGACCCAGACGGCAAGGCCGGTGTGCCCGGCCATGTCCGCGCACATCAGCGCGCTACGGGCGTTGGTCATGGCCGCGCGGGGTGCGTCGAGGTCGAGGGCGGCATAGGCGAGGATGCCCGAAAACTGGCCCCCGATCAGGTAGAGGTCGCGCATCTGCCCGGGACGGCATCCCTGGTCCAGGGCGGCGAATACCTGGGTGCGCATGTGGTGAGCCTCGGCCAACATGTCTTCGGGCGGCGTGGCGATCGCCTCGACCGCCAGGCGCGCGACGTCGTCGGCGAGCTGCTCGACAAGCAGGGGATCCACGGTCGCGCCGCCGATCCGTTGCACGAACGCGGCGGACTCCCGGGCGGTCGCGGTGACCAGCTCGCCGGGGAGCATCTCGATACCGATGGCCGCCGAGAGACCCAGCGACACCGTACGGCGGGTGAGCTGTGCGGGCGTGTTCGCGGTGGGTCCGGTGGATCCGGCGGCGGTGGTCGTCTGGCCTTCCCGGTGGGTTTTCTCGTGGTCCAGCCCGAGACGGGCGCGGGGGATGTTCAGGCCGCTCGCGAGCCGCTCGAAGACGGCCAGCGTTATCACCTGCCGCTTACCGTTACGGATCTCGCTGATGTGGGACTGCGGCATGCCACACGCGGTAGCGATCTGCCCTTGGGTGGCACCCGTCCATTTCTGGAAAGTCTTCAACACCGTGGCCATGTCGCGCTGGTCAAGGGCCTGAGCCATGTCCGGGCGGTCCCACAGACCGGCGGGTGTGGCGGGTAGCTCATGGTTACGGGACGTCACGGCTGCCTCCCTGGCGGGATGGTTGGGCGCAATCGGTCTCATGCTGTGCACCGTCCGCCAGTTTAACCACCGGGTGTATACGGCCGGCGACCTTTTCACCGTTCGTCAGGCTCGTAATCGTGGCCGGGAGCCGGTCGGGTCCATGTCGAGAAGTGATCGCCGTGGGGTCGGGTCGGTGTCCAATCAGCGGAAACGAAAGCGGGACGGGATGCGGCCAGCGACAGAACCCACGGCAAGCCCAGCGACCAGCGGAGACGGTGGTGAGCGGCTGCCGGTCCTTTACGGTGTCGTCCGTTTCGAACCGGGCGACGAACGACGGGTCCGCGACACCACGATCACGTTTGATTCGCCGGCGGCGGCGGAGCTCTTCGCGGTGGAAAGCGGCTGGCACGACTACCAGGTGTGCCCGCTGTTCTTCTTCGTCGACACTGCCACGGCGCCGGCGGCTGGGCGGGTGCTGCTGGGGGCGGCGTTGGCACGGTCGGTGCGGCGGGCCGGTGGCCGATGACCGGCGGGGAACATCCCGGGGGCATGTTACCCGGGGACGGCTACACGATCACGATTCATCCGGCGGACCGGCCGGCGGAGGTGCTGCGGGCCTGGGCGGCGTTGCCGGACGGGGTGGGGTTCGCCGAAGCGTTCGGCGACGTGGACGTGACGCTTGTGTTCCGGCCGGTCGCTGAGCTGGCGTCGTCGTGGGAGCCGGGCGGAACGACATCCGTGCCGGGTTGAGGTAGTCGCGCGGCGGAGACCGCGGGGAAGGATAAGGGGTCAGGATCCCGGCGGGCGTAAACGTCCGTTGTCGGGGTGCTGGCCCCTTACCTATGGACCAGGTGGGTCGTGACGAGTTCCTCGATGGCGGCCAAGCGGCGGCTGACCTCGGCAAGCTGCTGTTCGACGCGGCCGATGCCGGCGAGGATCTCCCGCTCGGCGGGCTGACCGACGTCCGTGGGGGTGCCGCCGGCGTGGAGTACCCGGATCAGGTGGTCGTCGGGCCAGTCGAGGGCGCGTGCGATGGCGGTCAACGTCGTGTTCTGGACCCGGCGGCCGTGCGCGCCGTGCTGGATCCGGCGCAGCGTCGCCACCGACACCCCGGAGACGTCCGCGAGCGCCTTCTGTCCGATCCGCTCGTGGGCCATCCGCGCGTTGACCGTGTCGGCAACCGCGCTCCAGTCCTCGTCGAGACGCGGGCCGCGAGCGGTGTGCACCGGAACGCCGTTTGTCATACAGCAAAGATAATGGTGCCGTGCACCTCCGATACCGATCTATACCGGGATTCGGGAAATTATCCAGCGGCTGTATACACCGGCTGGAAAGCGCTTGGCGAGCGCTCCGTGAGCGGTGCATTGTGGGACCTGTCCGGAACGCGGCGAGATGCCGGCAACATCCGGACATGATCCCTACGGAGGTGGACAACGATGGCGGTACCGCGGTGGATTCCGGTGGCGTTCGGGGATGTGTTTCCCCATGGCGCGTTCGTGCTCGGAGTGGAAGCGGCCAACGACTTTGAGAAGTCGAAGGCCGGGGTGCCGGATGCGCAGGAGCGGGACAAGGAAACCGGTGAGCTGCTGTGGGCGGTGCGGGTGATGGACGCGGACCCGAACGCACGGGCCGGCTCGGCGGAGGTGAAGGTGAAGATTCCCGCGCCGGTTCAGCCGGTGCCCCCGGAGCCGTT
>NZ_CAUVXG010000022.1:77550-78472 GCF_963555885.1 Protofrankia sp. Cr2 | reverse complement strand
GGCGGGCACGGCGTTGCGGCCGGTGGAGTTCGACGGGTTGACGGTCATGCCGTGGCTGAACAGGTTCGGCCCTACCCCGAAGCTGGGATTGGCGCTGCGGGCGCGGGGGATGCGGCCGGTCGGTGCCGGTGGCCGGCGGGCCTCGTCGGGGGTGGCGGCATGAGCGGGCAGTATGCGTCCGGGGGCGGCGAGCGGGCGCCGGTCCGGTCAAGTTGGCATGTGGGCGTGCACGTCGGCTCGGAGTGGTCGGTGCGCTGCTTCACCTACCCGGACGAGCGGCCGATCCTCGTGCTGGACACCCCCGGCGCCGACGTGTCGGTCTCCGTGAGGGACGGCACGGTGACCGCCGACCATGTGGATTTCGCGTATGCGCTGGTGAAAGCTGCCAACGATTATCTGATCGAATGTGAACGGCTCCTCCTGGACCGCACAGCCGATGACACCGATAACGGGGCTGTGGTAGCGGCCTGAGTCTGGTTCTTCTCCTCGCGGGTGCCAGGACGGTGGCGGCTTTCGAGCGCTGTTCTTCGCCGGTTCCGGACCGCTGATTCTCGATTCTTCCAATGCTGGGTGGGTGTGATCTGTCATGGCCAGAATCAACGGCTCCCGGCCGTTTCCCGAGGTACCGACCAGGCATCCGAAAATCGACGTGCCGCTGTGGGCGGTCCTACTGGGGCTGGCCGGCCGGATAGGCGCCCATCTGGTCGTGTTTCTCGTGCGGCATCCGGTGGCGGTCGCGGTGCTGCTCGTGGTGGCGGTGATCCGCCAGCGGTTCGGGCTGGTCGGGCTCGGCCTGCTACTCGTCGCCCTGGTCGCGGTCGCGGTGCTGTGGCGGCTGGTGCATCGTCGGTCGTTCGCCTGGCTGGCCCGCTGGATCCGTGGCCGGCTGCGGCTGCTGGTCATCTACCGGTGGCGCTGGCGG
>NZ_CAUVXG010000022.1:70704-77456 GCF_963555885.1 Protofrankia sp. Cr2 | reverse complement strand
CCGGTCATGGTCCACACCGGGTTGGCGATTCGGATTCCGGTGTCCAACGGCGACCGGGTCTCCTTCGCCGAGACCTTCCCCCGGATCCGCACGATCCGCTCCGATCGGTGGGGTGACCAGCTCCGGGTGGAGCTGCTCTACGGGCAGACCCCCGACCAGTGGGCGGAGCAGGCCGACGCGCTCCGCCACGCGTTTCGGGCGCGGTCGTGTCGGATCCGTTCCGACCGGGTCGGGTTCATCTGGGTGGACTTCGCCCGGAAAGATCCCCTCGCCGTGCCCGTCCCACCGTTCGATCTGGACGGTCCGGACGCGGACGGGGACGGCGGGGACGACGGTCCGGTGGACCTGTCCGGGATTCCGATCGGCCGCCGCGAGGATGGTGAGCTGTGGCGGCTCCCGGTCCGCGGCGCCCATGTCCTGATCGCGGGGGCGACCGGGTCGGGCAAGAGCGCGGCGGTGTGGGCGACGATCCGCGGGCTCGGTCCGGCGGTCCGCGCGGGCCTGGTCGAACTGTGGGTAGCCGACCCCAAAGGCGGCATGGAACTTGCCTTTGGGCAGGCGATGTTCTCCCGGTTCGCAACCGACACCGACAGCATCGCCGATCTCCTCGACGACGCGGTGTCGGTGATGCGCAAGCGGGCCGCGCGGCTACGCGGGGTCAGCCGGCTGCATTCTCCGACGACCGACGAGCCGCTGATCGTGGTCATCGTCGATGAGATCGCGTCGCTGACCTCCTATGTGACGGATCGGGAGTTGAAGCGGCGGCTGTCGGCGTCGCTGCCGCTGCTGCTCTCCCAAGGCCGGGCACCGGGGGTGGTGGTGATCGGGGCGGTGCAGGATCCCCGCAAAGAGGTGCTGCCGTTTCGGGATCTGTTCCCGGTCCGGGTCGCGCTGCGGATGACCGAAGCCGACCAGGTTGACCTCGTGCTCGGGGACGGTGCCCGCGACCGCGGGGCACGCGCCGACGAGATCGGCGAAGACATGCCCGGGGTCGGCTATGTGCTCCTGGACGGGCAGGCTGACCCGGTGCGGGTGCGGGCGGCCTGGGTCGACGACCCCGAGATTGCCCGGATGGCCCGTCGGTATCCGGTGCCGGCGGTCGCCGAACTGCTCGATCTGGTCGGCGACGGTCCGGACGGCTGGACCCCGGATGTGGACGGCTGGGCCGCGTGACCAGTCCGGAGGAATACGCCCCGGTGTATCCGCTGCCGGTCTGCGACTGCTGCCGGCATCTGTGGGTCGCGCACTGGGCGGAGGACGGCTGCCAGATACCGGCGGGGCGAGGGCGGGTGTGTGGCTGCCGGGAACCGCCACCCGACCACCCCGACCGACCCGAGACCGACGATGACGGCCAGGACCACGGACAGGAGGAACCGGCGGCATGACCACCCCGAGCACCCCACCGGCGGAACCGCCGGCGGGCATCCGGGCCGCCCGCCTGCGCCAACCACTGGCCCGTCATGTCCTGGAGGCGGTCGCGGCGGAGAACGGGGTGTGTATCCGGCCGTTGGCGATGCGCCGGGTGGACGTGGTCACCGGAGAAACAGAGATCATCCCGGTGTCGTGTGGAGCCACGCTGGCATCCAAGTGCCCGCCGTGCGCCGAGCGTGCGCGCAAACTCCGGATGGCGCAGTGCAAGGCGGGGTGGCATCTCGATGACGAACCGCTCCCCGACCCCGACCCGCCGACCGATGACGCGAAGACCCTGGTCCAGCTCCGGGCGGATCTCGAAGCGGTCCGCACCGACGCCGTCAACGGCCACGATGTGGATCAGGTCGGCGAAGTCGACGATCTGATCTCGCAGGTGGACACGGCGTTGAACGATCTCGGCGTGCGCGGCAAGACGGCGCCGGACAACCGCGACCGGCCCCGGCGGACCCGGTCGACCCGGCGGCGCCAGGATGCCCCCGACCTACCCCGGCTCCCCGTCGACCGGCGCACCGTCGGGCGGACGTTCACCGGATCGGACGGGACGGTGTGGCGGCCGTCGATGTTCCTCACGTTGACCTGCGACTCATACGGAAGGGTGAACTCCGATGGTGCCCCGGTAGATCCGGTGTCGTATGACTATCGGCGGGCGGCCCGGGACGCGATCCACTTTCCCAAGCTGGTGGATCGGTTCTGGCAGAACATGCGCCGGGCAGTCGGCTGGGACATTCAGTACTTCGCCTGCCTGGAGCCGCAACGGCGGTTGGCGCCTCATCTGCATGCGGCGATGCGGGGCACGATCCCGCGGGTGCTGCTCCGCCAGGTCGCGGCGGCGACGTATCACCAGGTGTGGTGGCCAGCCTGCGACCGGCCGGTCTACGGCGTGGATCGTCTGCCGGTGTGGGACGACGAAGCGGACGGCTACGTCGATCCCGACGCACACGAACCGCTCCCGACCTGGGATGAGGCGCTGGACGCGATCGGCGACGATGCCGAACCTACCCATGTCGTCCGGTTCGGCGTCCAGGTTCGCGCGGACGGGGTGACCGCGAACAACAGCAACACCGGCCGGTTGATCGGCTATCTGTGCAAGTACCTGACGAAGTCGTTGGACACCTGCCACGACATCGCCACCGACGCGCAGCGAGCGCACGTCGACCGGCTCGCGGACGCGCTGCGGTACGAACCGTGCTCACCGGGCTGCTCCAACTGGCTGCTCTACGGCGTCCAGCCGAAAAACCCGCGGGCCGGGCTGGTGCCGGGACGGTGCAAGGGCAAGGTCCACCGGCGCGAAACCCTCGGCTTCGGCGGACGCCGCGTGCTGGTCTCCCGCAAATGGTCGGGGAAGACTCTTGCCGATCACAAGGAAGATCGCAAAACGTGGATCCGGGAACAGCTCGCGGTCCTCGGCCACACCGGCAACGGCGACGGCGGCCAGGGCGGCCAGGGCGCCACGCCCGACCGGGTGGTCTGGCAGCTGCTCCACCCGGGTGACCCGGCGATGCCCCGTCGGGAACATCTGCTGCTGCGGGCGGTCGCCGACCGGCATCGCTGGCGCGCTCAACTCGACGCGGCCCGTGCTGCCCGCGGAGATCCCCACCCGGTTTCGGCAACCGACCCGAGCATGCCCCACGCGGCCTGACCCGACGACCGGAGGAACCGTGCACAAGCTCCTTCTCACCCCCACGGAAGCCGCTGAGCTGCTCGGCGTGAGCCGCACCACGGTCTACGAGCTGCTGAATGCCGAGCAGATCGAATCCGTCCGGATCGGGCGGGCACGGCGGATCCCGCGGGCCGCGCTCGTCGCCTACGTCGATCGGCTCCGTGGGCTCTGCGACGGGGAGGCGGCGGCATGACCACGCTCGCGCGCCGGCGGCGGGCTGGTGTTCGGCAACTCGCCCCGACCGGCCCATTGGCGCGCGGTCCACCTGGGACACGTCGCAAGCCGCCAGAACAGAAAGATCGAATAAGCGGCCCCGGCGGGTGCTGGAACACCACACCGGGACCTAGATCCACACCCCTTCCGAAGCAGGGAGCGCAGACCGTGACCCCTATCATTCCGCCTGAGCTCGACCCACCGTGCGACGCCTCCGACGGACAGCCCTTCGTCCGCCTCGACACCCCCGGCCACGGCTACTACGAGGTGACCGTCAAACCCGGTGCCGACCCGTTCGACCTTGCTCGGACCGCCATCGCGATCCCCACCGACGCGATATTCGTCGAAGCGCTCGGGGATGTCGACATCGTGCTCGTGTTCCGCGCGATCCCGGGCGCCGCACGTCCGGCAACTCCCCCATCACACGGGCCTGGTCCGGCCGGTGGCTGGGTACCCGACGTCCTCCCCTATCGGACGGCTCCCGCCCAGCACCAGCCGCGCTGACCGGAACCCCGGACCGCCAAGCCTCCTCCGGCGCTTTCTCCCCGTTTTTCCACTTTCGGCAAGGAGCGATCTTTCATCATGTCCAACAAGCGACAGGACCCGACCGACCCCACTGACGGCAACGAACCGACCGACCTTGACGGCCACGGTTCGGAGCGCCCGGCGCCGAACGCCCCTGCTCGTCGGGGCCGCCGGCGGAGCCACGGGGACGGAGCGCTGTTCCAGCGGGCCAGTGACGGTCTGTGGGTCGGGCGAGTCGACCTCGGCTGGATCGACGGGACGAGGGTCCGCAAGACCATTTACGGCAAGACCGAGAAAGAGTGCCGAAGCAAGCTCAAGGACGTTCAGAAGGCCGCAGAGCTGGGCGTCGACGTCACCGCGGAGCGTCGAACAGTCGCGGTGTGGCTCGGCGAATGGCTAGAGATCAAGAAGGGTGACGGTACCCGACCCACGACGCTCCGCACCTACCGTTGGCTCATCGACACGCATATCGTGCCGGCGATCGGCCGAATCCAGCTCGACAAGATCACTCCCCTCGATGTCCGACGCCTCGTCGCGGCGGCGAAGGCAGCCGGGCTGTCTCCGGTGAGCGTCCGCCACGTGCACGGCCTGATCCGTAACGCGCTCGCCGAAGCCGAACGGCTCGACCTCGTGCCCCGCAACGTCGCGAAAGCGGTACGTGCACCATCCGTCGCGCACAAAGACGTCCGGGTGCTGCGTCCCGAGGAAGCACGACGACTCATGGAGGTTCTACACGGTGACCGCCTGGAAGCACTCTTCGCCTGTGGCCTGATGCTCGGCCTACGCCGCGGGGAGATCCTCGGCCTGCGCTGGACCGATGTCGACCTTGACGGCGCCGTCCTCCACGTCCGCCAGAGCCTCCAGCGGGTCGACGGCTCCCTGACGTTCGCGCCGGCGAAGACCGTCCGCTCACACCGGAAGCTACCGATCCCGACCCGACTGATGGGCCTGCTACGCCAACACCGGGTGATGCAGGCAGGCGAACGGTTCGAACGCGGTGACTCCTGGACTGAGACGGGCCTCGTGTTCACCTCGTCGATCGGGACCCCACTGGAACCGCGGAACGTCAACCGCCGGTTCGATCAGCTTCGGGAAAAGGCCGGACTCCCCTGGCTCCGTCTGCATGATCTTCGTCATGCATTCGCCTCGATGCTGTTCTTCGAAGGGGTGCCCGCGCGCACGGTCATGGAACTACTCGGACATTCGACCATCCAACTGACCATGAACACATATACCCACGTCATGCCCGAGACCCAACGGGAGGCCGTGGGACGCCTGGAGCACCTGTTCACCGACGACAAGCCCGCGGACGCAGGAGACGACAGCGCGAACGAAGCCGGAGACGTCGACCCCACCGACACCGACACCGACACCGACCAACGGTGATCGATTGCAAATGGGTACAGCGTTGGGTACATTGATCTTCAGGCAGTCATCACCGGGAGTGATAACCGCTGGTCAGGATGGGTGCGCCGCCAGGGACTTGAACCCCGAACCCGCAGATTAAGAGTCTGCTGCTCTGCCAATTGAGCTAGCGGCGCGTGTCGCCTTGCGACGGATCTGAATGTATCAGGTCCAGGGACGATCGAGGTCCACCAGTGGCCCCAGCCGAAGCCAACATGACGACAAGGAGCCGCGATCAGGCGACATGTCCGGCGGCACGGCCGACCCGAGCGGCCGGCCAACCGGGATGGACGGGACTGGTCGGCCGGAGCCACCGGACGGACCGGACGGACCGGGCGGGGCAGCGCACGAGTGGAAGGTCGACGTACATCCAACGCCCGAAATGCCCGATATGCGGACGAGAACCTTCCACTCGTCGTGATGCGTGACGGCACACCACTCGTCGTGATGCGTGGCGGCGCCGGGCACGGCCTGAGCGGCTGGAGAGCCGTCAGCCGTTCTCGCAACCCGTACCGTCGTGATCATGGTCGAGCCCGAACGGGTCGGGCGAGCGCACCCGCAGCGGGCCCCGCACATAGTTGGGGCCGTCGCCCGAGCCGCCGGCACAGTCGTAGTCGCCGATCCCGTCATGGAGGCAGACATCGGGGTAGGCGGGGTCACAGTTGCCCGCCGGTGCGGCCGCCGCGGTCGTCGCCGGCCGCGGCGCGGGCGCAGCCGCGGGAGCCTGAGCCGCAGCCTGGGTTGATGGTCGGGATACCGGATGTGTAGTCGGGGCCGTGGCGGCGTTCCCGGCTGCGGACGCGGCGGACGCGGACGTGGTCGCGACCGCTACGGCCGGTTGCGGGGCCGGCGGGATCTCACCGGTCGTCGGTGTCACCGGCCCGACTGCGACGGCATCGCCGGCAGGGAACCCGAGCGTGGCCGACGGGCTCGTGGTCGGGGACGGGGACGGAATCGGTGCCGCGGACGGGCTGGCGGACGGGCTCTGCGAGCTCGACACCGCCAGCGATGTGACCGCGGCCGGGCCATGCGTGCCGCCGACGACTCCGAGCACGAGGATGCCCAGATAGCCCGCTCCAGTGATGAATCCGGCGGTACGGCGGTTGTGGACGTGCAGCCGGTGCAGGTGACCGCGCACCAGCCCGACGAGCCCGACAACCATGATGACCATGACGACGAAAACGCAAAACCCCAGCATGAAGCCCCCCGTGAGCGTGACGGGTGACTGTAGCGCATACCGGAACAACGGCATGACGCACCCACCCGGCCCTTTCACGGGCCGGGCGCCAGGTCCGCGCTGCCACCAGCCTGACGCCGCGTCCGCGCTGAATCCAGGTTCACGCCGAATGCAGGTTCACGCCGACCGCGGGTTCGCACTGAATGCGGATTCACACCGGATGCCGCACGAGGGCGCGGCTCCTACGCGCTGGCGGTCGATTCCTCCGGCATGGGGTCGCCGAAACGCCAGCCCGGCACGATGCCGCGGTTGAAGAAGCTGCGGAACTCCCGTACGGACGGG
>NZ_CAUVXG010000022.1:62165-70276 GCF_963555885.1 Protofrankia sp. Cr2 | reverse complement strand
AGCGGTCGATCGTGGCATCTTTCTGCGTCCGGTAGATGGCCGCGGACGGCCCGATCATCTCGATGAACGCGAACGGCTTGAACCACCGCTGGACCTTGTTCCGGCTCGCGTCGTCGGCCGGCCGGAGCTGGTATTCAAGACGGTCTTCCTTGTTCACCATGACCGCGTACTCAAGGCGCCCGGTGCCCTTGTGGGCGTTCGGGAAGTGGTAGATGTCGGAAACGTGCTCCGCTACCGGCAGCAGTTTCCCGTGCGCGATGTAGACCTGACCCTTGAGGTTGAGGTACTTCTTGGAGTCGGCGTAGGAGACCTCCGTGAACTCACCGACTGGCTCCGGCCCGTACCAGAACCAGATGTTGCCGGCGTGTTCACGGACGGGGATCGACCGTTGGCCCGCCCGTGGGGGGATCTTCGACCGATCCAGCCCCGGGATGACGTCGCAGCCACCGTCCGTCCCGAATTCCCAGGCGTGGTAGCCGCACTTAATCCGATCATCGACGACGGTCCCGCAGCGGGCGAGGTCAGCACCCATGTGGCAGCACTGACTGTCGATCATTCCGACGTCGCCGTTCTTCCCCCGGAAGAGCGCGAACTGGTGAGACATGAACTCCACGGGAATGACCTGACCGGGCACGAGATCTTCACTGAACCGGGCGAAATACCAGCCCAGCGGATAGTCGGTCTTCTGTTCCTCGTCCATCGACTGGCCTTCGAGGAGCCGTCTGTCATATGCCTTCAGTTGTCTCTGCCATTTCGACTTCGACACGGGTCCTCCGGGAGTCCTACGTCTTCAAGGGCGAGTGCGCACGAAGCGGCCGGCATATCCAACTGGCATCTCCAACTGGCATATCCAGCCGGCATCAGGATGATGACGCTGCCGACCGGCCACTCCGTGCAGCAACATATGATCGACGTTAGCATGCAATCCACACCGAATCCCGCCGACCCCGACGCGTGACCGAAACAACAAACGGCACCCGGCAGCGAGGTAACACGGTGACGGCGATGTTTCGGACGGGCCGCCGTCGGCGGGGTCACTCTGTTACCAGTGCCATACCGACAGGGTGAACCGTTTCCACTGGAGTAGGCTGGCGTCTTCCCGCAGCGGCCGAGCAGCCCTTCGCCGCCCACTCATTCCGATTCCGACCGTTGGGCGGTGCGTGAATTTCAGTTGTTTCTCGGTCCAGGAAACACCGTTGGTGACTCAGCCCACATCCACCCAGTTCAGGGTGCGTTCAACCGCCTTACGCCAGCCCGCGTACCCGCTTTCGCGCCGGTCGACCGACCACTCGGGTTCCCACCGGCGGTCCTCCCGCCAGTGCGCGGCGAGTTCCTCGGTGTCCCGCCAGAAGCCCACCGCGAGGCCGGCCGCGTAGGCCGCGCCCAGGGCCGTCGTCTCCGCGATCACAGGTCGGCTGACGGGAATCCCGAGGATGTCCGCCTGCGTCTGCATGCACAGGTCGTTGGCTGTCACGCCGCCGTCGACCCGCAGAACGTCGAACCCCGCACCGGAGTCCTGACACATCGCCTCGGCCAGGTCACGGCTGGAGTAGCAGATCGCCTCCAGCGCGGCGCGGGCCAGATGTGCCCCGGTGTGGAAGCGCGACAGGCCCACGACCACTCCGCGCGCGTCCGAGCGCCAGTACGGCGCGAACAGCCCCGAGAAGGCGGGGACGAAGTAGATGCCGGCGCTGTCAGGCACTTGGCGGGCCAGCGCCTCACTCTGTGCCGCGCTGGCGATGATGCCGAGATTGTCCCGCAGCCACTGCACCGCCGAGCCCGTGACCGCTATCGAGCCTTCCAACGCATATACGGGATCCTGGTCACCGAACCGGTAGCCGACCGTGGTGAGCAGGCCGTTACCGGACCACACGACTCGCGTTCCGGTGTTCAGCAGGAGGAAGTTGCCGGTGCCGTAGGTGTTCTTGGCCTGGCCGGGGGCGAAGCACACCTGGCCGACGGTCGCGGCGTGCTGGTCCCCGAGCGCGCCGGTCAACGCCACCTCACCGCCCAGCGGCCCGGCCTGCGTGGTCGTCCCGTAGCCGGCCGGCTCGGATGACGACCGGATCGTCGGGAGCATGGCGGGCGGGATGTCGAACAACGACAGCAGCTCGTCGTCCCAGTCGAGGGTCTGCAGGTTCATCAGCATGGTGCGGCTGGCGTTGGTCACATCCGTCACGTGCACCCCGCCGTGCGGACCCCCGGTGAGGTTCCACAGCAGCCAGCTGTCCATGGTTCCGAAGATCGCGTCGCCCCGCTCCGCCGCCCTGCGGACCCCGTCCACGTTGTCGAGAATCCACTGGATCTTGGCTGCGGAGAAGTAGGTCGCGGGCGGCACACCGGCTTTGCTCTGGATGATCCGACCGCGACCATCCCGAATCAACGCCGACGCGAGCCGGTCGGTTCGGGTGTCCTGCCAGACGATCGCGTTGTAGTAGGGCCGGCCGGTATGCGGGTTCCACACGACGGTGGTCTCCCGCTGGTTGGTGACGCCGAGCGCGGCCAGGTCCGACGACCCGAGGTGGGCTCCGGCCAGCGCCGACTGGATGACCACCGCCGTGCGTTCCCAGATCTCCACGGGATTGTGCTCGACCCATCCGGAGCAGGGCAGAATCTGCTGGTGCTCCAACTGGTGGCGCCCGACCTCGTTGCCATCATGATCGAAAATCATGAAGCGAGTGCTCGTGGTGCCCTGGTCGATCGCTCCGACGAAGTCGCTCATCGCCCGCTTCCTCTCACCGCCTGTGGCCGCCGGCGAGGTTCACCCGGACCATGCCGTACCGATGCCGTACCGGGAAGACGCCAGCCCACGCCCTCGGCTGTTTTCGCCACGTCCGGTGAACATTCACATCTTCCGTTCGACCGGATTTGCCAATCATCGCCCGATCACGAGAACGTACCCCGGCGATTGCCGGCCGACTCCGCGCCGGCGCCAGATACTAACAATCTGTCGGCGGATCCGGTGGAGAATCCGGTCGGCGGTGAAGAGAATCACCCGGAAGTGCGGGGACCGGTAGGTCGTCACGGCCGCCACCGGGGCACACCGCGCCAGCCGGGATGATTCGCGCGACGTTGTCCGGCTGACGGATCAACCGGCCGCCAGTCGTAATACGTTGAGATCATCATGAACGCGGACGCTGGCAGCGAGAACGCCGTGCAACCATACGGCGACGATTTCGTGACCCATCGGGTCGATCGGGCGAAGGACCTGATCGTGACGCAGAGTCGCTTACGCGGTCTGTTGCGCGCGAACCGCATGGTCGCCTCCGACCTGAGCCTGTCCGTCGTGCTCACCCGCATTGTCGAAGCGGCCTGTGATCTCGTCGATGCCCGCTACGGAGCACTCGGCGTGATCGCCCACGACCAGCACCTCGAGCAGTTCATCCATGTCGGCTTCGACGAGAGCATGGTTCGCCGGATTGGTGATCTTCCTCGTGGCAAGGGCATCCTCGGCCTGCTCATCCGCGAGCCCTACCCACTGCGGCTCGACGACATCACCACCGATCGCCGGGCGGACGGCTTCCCACCCGGGCATCCGCCCATGCACAGTTTCCTCGGCGTTCCGATCCGTATCGGAACCAAGGTCTTCGGCAATCTCTACCTGACGGACAAACAGAACGCATCGCGTTTCACCGCGGAAGACGAGGAGCTCGTGCAGGCACTCGCCGCAAGCGCCGGTGTCGCCATCGAGAACGCACGTCTTTTCGAGGAGTCTCAGCGGCGGCAACGCTGGTTGCAGGCGTCCGCCGACATCACCCGCCATCTGCTGGCTGAAGGACCGAACCCGCTGGAGCTGATTGCGCGCAGAGCCCAGGAAGTCGCCGACGCCGACTTCTCCGCCGTCCTGCTGCCGCGATCATCGCCCGAGGAACTCATCGTGCAGGTCGCGACCGGCGAATACCCCGACGGGCTGGTCGGCACCGTTGTTCCCGCGTCTGATCCGTTGGCCGGGCGCAGCGGCCCGCTGATGGTCATTCCGCTCATCGCCTCGGGCGAGAGCGTCGGCGCACTCGTGCTCGGCCGGCGTACCGACGGCCGACTGTTCACCGATGCCGACATCGACATGGCGTCGGGATTCGCCGGGCATATCGCGCTGGCGCTCGAACTGGCCCAGGCCCGCGCCGACCGCGACCGGATAGCCGTCCTGGAGGAACGCGACCGCATCGCCCGCGACCTGCACGATCACGTGATCCAACGGATCTTCGCCACGGCGATCGGGCTGCAGGGCCTGGCCGCGCAGACCGAGGCGACCAACCAGCAGTCCGAGCGGCTCGCATCTTACATCGATGATCTGGACGAGACCATCGGCCAGATCAGGACGACCATCTTCCAACTGCGCCGGCGCGGCCGCCATAATCTTCCGAGCCTGCGTGGGCAGCTCCTCGACATCGTCGACGACGCCACCGCATCCCTCGGGTTCACCCCGCACCTGCGGTTCGAGGGTGCTGTGGACTCAACCGTCAGTGATGTTGTCGGGGAGCATCTGGTCGCCGTCCTGCGCGAGGCCCTGTCAAACGTCGCCCGGCATGCGCGGGCGACGCAGGTGCACGTGACGGTCTGGTCCACCGACGGAGAGGTCCGGGTGGATGTGATCGACAACGGGATCGGCGGCGTGGATCCCGATGGTCGCAAGCACTCCAGCGGGTTGGCCAACATGCGCAGCCGGGCCGAGGAGCTGGGGGGCAGGTTCAGCGTGTTCTCCCCCGCCGGCGCCGGCACCCGACTGTCGTGGTCGGCCCGTACCCGTGTGCCGGATCAGGACGCCTAGGTGGCCTGCGGCGGGTCCTGATCCGGTCACCCGAGCCGGTCACCCGAGCCGGTCACCCCATCCGGTCACCCGAGCCGGTCACCCCATCCGGTCACCCGAGCCGGTCACCCGGTCAGGCGACGCGGCGCAGGGTGGGCATCCCCCGGGCAACCCCGTCGGCGGCGCCCGCCAGCGTCACGACCGCGTCCAGCTCATCGAAACCGCTGGTGCGGTGGGTGATGAGCAGGAGCGTCCGGCCGCGGGTCACGTCCAGGATCGTGCGCATCACCGCAGTCTCGGTCACCGGATCAAGGTGCGCGGTCGGTTCGTCGAGGATGAGCACCCGTGGATCGGCGAGCAGCGCACGGGCCAGCAGCAACCGCTGGCGCTGGCCGCCGGACATCCGCTCGCCGTCCGCCCCGACCCGGGTCGCAAGGCCGTCCGGCAGGGCCGCGACCCAGTCGCCGAGCCCCACCCGGGCGAGCACGCCGGTGAGCTCCACGTCAGCCGCCCCGGGACGCGCGATCAGTAGATTCTCCCGCACCGTCGCGTCGAACACGTGCGCATCCTGTGTCATCCCGGTGACACTTTGATACAGCTCGTCGGTTCCGACGTGCCGCAGGTCGACGCCACCGACCTCGACCCGGCCCAGCACGGGATCGCGGAAGCGCAGCAGCAGGTCGACGACGCTGCTCTTGCCCACGCCGCTGGCCCCGACCAGGGCGACCCGGCCACCGGCCGGTAGGTACAGATCGAATCCGTCGAGCACCAGCGGGCCATCCGGGCCGTACCGCATGCGGACGCCGTCCATGCGGACGTCGAGCGGGCCGGCGGGCAGCGGTCGGGGCCGAGCGGGCTCGCCGACCGGGGGCTCGCGATCGAGGACCGCGAAGATCCGACCTGCGGCCTGGCGGGCTTCGGCGAGCGCCGCGAAGGCGCCGGTCAGGCCCGCCAGCGGCTCGAAAGCGGCGATCGTGGTGAGCACGACCACGCCGAGCATCACCGGGGACAGCGCCGCGCGGTGCACGGCGTTCACCCCGACGACGCTGACGGCCGCCAGTGTGAGACCGGCGGCAAGGGAGCCGGTCGCCGTCCCCCATGCCGGTGCCCGCTGCCACGGCCCGACCAGCCGCAGGATCTCGTCGTCGCGGCGGCGCAGCAGCGCAAGCCGGGACCGGACAGCGCCGAACGCGACAAACTCGTCCAGACCGTCGAGCAGGGAGACGATCTCGGTGTCCCTGCGCGCCCGCGCCAGCGCGGTGGCGGTGACCGTCCCACGGGTACGGCGGGCGGTCACCGGCCCGGCGATCACCGCGGCCACGGCGAGACCGACCGCCAGGACGGCGCCCGCGGCCGGCAGCACCACCGCGACACCGATCGCCGCCCCGGCACAGACCAGCGCCGCGGACACGGCCGGGCCCACACCCCGCAACAGCGACTCCCCGACCCCGTCGACGTCCGCGGTGAAACGGCGCAGCAGGTCCCCGCGCCGATGGCTACCAAGACCCGCGGGAGCGAGCGGGACCAGCCGCGCGAACACCTCCGCACGCAGCTGCGCCAGTCCGCGTAGGGCCGCGTCGTGACTGGAAAGACGCTCGACGTAACGAAAGACCGGCCGACCGAGCCCGAAGGCGCGCACGGCGACGACCGCGACCATCAGCGTGAGCACCGGTGGGTGCTGTGCCGCCCGGACGATCAGCCAGGCCGAAGTGGCGGTCAGGCCGATGCCGCACCCCAGGGCGACCGCCCCGGCGAGGATACCGAGCGCGAACCGTTGCCACGCCGAAGCGAAGAGCACCAACAGCCGCCGTGGCAACGCTCCCGACAGACCGACAGCACCGACAGCACCGACAGCACCGACAGCGGCATCAGGGACAGCATCGGGGACGATGGCAATCGGGACGACGACGGGTGTTGCAACGGGAACGCCCGGTGGGCGCAACGGCGTGGGGACCGTCGTGCGGTCGTCGATCACCCGTCCCGCCGAGATTGTGATCACCCGGTCGGCGACCCCGGCAAGCACGTCGGAGTGCGCCACGAGTACCACCGTCGCATGTCCGCGCAGCGCCGCGACCGCCGCGGCCACATGCTCCTCCGCGGCGGCGTCCAGGCTTTCCCCCGGTTCGTCGAGCAGGACCAACGCGGCGTTGCGGACCAGCACCCGGGCCAGCGCGACGCGGCGTAGCTCACCGGCTGACAGCTCCCCGCCGTCCTCGCCTACCGCGCGGCCCGCCGGTGGCGCACCCGCGGCGACCAATGCGGCGGTGACCTCGGCGGCACCGGCGCCCGGCCGTCCCAGCCGGACCTCATCGGCGACCGTGCCACCGCAGACCGCATGGGGACGCTGCGGCAGCCAGGCGATCCGGGCCCGCCACCCGGCCGGATCGTGGGCGGCGAGATCGGTGCCATCCACCAGCACCCGGCCCTGCGCCGGGATGAGCGCCCCACGCAGCAGTGCCAGCAGCGTGCTCTTCCCCGCGCCGCTCGGCCCGACCAGTGCGACGATCTCACCGCGACGGATGGTCAGGTCGACGCGCTGCGCATGGCGCAGCTGCACCCCGTCCAGCCGCAGTGTGTCGAACTGAACCGGAACGGGAACGACATCTGCGGGCACGACGTCAGCGGGTACGGCGTCGATCACATCGAGGGCGGCGCCGGCCGCGGTCAGGCCGGATACGGTCGCGTGATACTGCGTGCCGACTTGGCGCAGCGGCAGGTACACCTCCGGGGCGAGCAGCAGCGCGAGCAGCCCGCTGCGCAGGTCCAGCGAGCCCGACACCAACCGAAGTCCGACCGACACCGCGACCAGCGCCACCGACAGGGTCGCCAGCAGTTCCAACACGAACGACGACACGAACGCCCAGCGCAACGCCACCATGGTCTGTTCCCGGTAGGCATCGGTGATCCGGCGGATCACCTCCACCTGGGCCTTCGCCCGATTGAAGATCTTCAGCGTCGGCAGACCCTCGACGACGTCGAGGAAGTGCCCGGACAGCCGGCCGAGCACCGCCCACTGCTGGTCGGTCCGGGCCCGGGTGGCGAGCCCCACCAGCACCATGAAGATCGGAACCAGTGGCAGGGCGACCGCGAGCATGATCGCGGACGTGAGGTCCGCACCGGCGATACGGACGAGCAGGAACGGCGGGACGACCACCACCATGACCAGGGCCGGTAGAAAACGGGTGAGATAGGCGTCCATACCGTCGAGGCCGGCGCCCGCGGTGACCGCGAGCGCCCCCGATCCGCCGTCCCGGTCACGCCCGCCGCCGCAATGCTCGCCGGACGCCCGCTCGCCGGACGCCCGCTCGCCGGACGCCCGCTCGCCGGCCAGCTGTTCGACGGCCAGCTGTTCGACGACCGCCCC
>NZ_CAUVXG010000022.1:58978-61790 GCF_963555885.1 Protofrankia sp. Cr2 | reverse complement strand
CCGGGGCGGTCCGCTGCGCCGTCCGCTCGGAGAACCAGACGACCACCGCGCGGGCGGCCACGACCGCGATGAGAACCGCGACCGCGACCCCGATCCCGACCGCGTCCCCGATCCAGGCGCCGCTGTGCCGCCCGATCAGCGCCGTCGGATCCGCGACCACGGCCTGACCCGTGACCACGATGTCGGCCAACACCGTCGCCTGGATCACCACCAGGACGGCTGACGCGACCGCGAGCGCCCCGAACCGCACCAGGTAGCGGCGCAGGGCTGGCACCGTGCGTAGCAACCGTGGATCAACCGGTCTCATGGGATCCCGCCAGATCCGCCCCGACCAGCCGCCGTCGGAAGACCCAGTACGACCACGCCTGGTAGCCGAGTACTACCGGGGTGAACAGCACCGCCACCCATGTCATGACGGTGAGTGTGTAGGCCCCGGACGCCGCGGCGCTGATGGTCAGGCTGTTCCCGGGCGTGCCGCGGGCCGGCAGCACATCCGGGAACAGGGCGGCGAACCAGCTTGCCACCAGCAGTGCGATCGCACCGGCGGTGCCGGCGAACGCCAAGCCGTCCCGTTCGCCGAACCAGGCCAGAACGGCAGCACCCAACGCGAGCAGAGCCGTGGCCGCGACTGCCGCCGAGGCGATTCCACCACGGATCGTGACCGTCCAGACAACAAGTGCGGCAAAAGCGACCAACGTCGGCACGGCCAGGCTCCGGGTCACCAGACGGGCGCGGTCGCGTACCGCGCCGCGGGTCTTGAGTGCCAGGAACACAGAGCCGTGCAGAACGCACAGCAACAGCATGGTCACCCCACCCAGCAGGGCGTAGGGGTTCAGGAGGTCGAGGAAGCCACTCGTCACGTTATGGTCGGGGGTCATCTCCAGGCCGCGCACCATGTTCGCGAAGGCGACCCCGAACAGCAGCGCCGGCAGCACGCCGCCGATCACGATCCCCCGGTCGCACCAGGCCCGTCCCGCCGCGGTGGTGGCCTTGCCGCGGTACTCCAGGGACACCCCGCGGATGATCAGTGAGAACAGGACGAGGAACAGCGCAAGGTACATTCCGCTGAACAGGCTCGCATACCATTCCGGGAATGCGGCGAACATCGCCCCACCCGCGGTGAGCAACCAGACCTCGTTGGCGTCCCACACCGGACCGATGGTGCCGAGCACCGCCCGTCGGTCGGTCTCGTCGCTCCCGCCGACCACCGGCAGCAACGCGGCCACGCCGAAGTCAAAGCCTTCCAGGACGAAGAAGCCGACCCACAGGACGGCAACCAGTACGAACCAGAACTCCTCAAGCATCGCCCTACTCCTACCCGGCCGACGGGCGCGCGATCATCGCTTGTCTCGCGTGCCCGGCGGCTCTACGGTCTGCGGTCCTGGGATGTCAGTAGGCGAGCGACGGCAACGCGTCGCCAGGCCGGGATCGGCCGCCAATGGTCACGTTCGGGTTCAGGGTTGGTATCTCGTGCCGGCCGTGGCGCAGGAACAGCTGCAGTGCGACCGCGGCCAGTGACCCGTAGATGACCGTGAAGCCGGCCAGAGTCGCGATCACCGCTGCCGTGGAGACCCCGGGCGACACGGCGTCGGATGTGCGCAACAGGCCGAACACGACCCACGGCTGGCGGCCCATCTCGGTAAAGATCCAACCGGCGGTGTTCGCCAGGTATGGCAGGGCCGAGGCCCCGATGAACGCAAGCAGGAGATAGCGTCCGCCGGGCAGGTGGCCACCGCGCATCCGCAACAGGCCGAGCAGTGCGAGACCGAAGTAGACGGCGCCGAGCCCCATCATGGCGCGGAAGTTCCAGAAGGTGACGCCCATGACCGGGGTGTAGTCACCCGGGCCGTACCTGGCGATCTCGGCGGCCTGCAGGTCGTTGACGCCCCGGACCGTCCCGGAGAACGTGTTGGTGGCCATGAACGACAGCAGGTAGGGCACCTTGATGTCGATCTTGTTTTCACCGTGCGAGACGTCACCATAGGCGAACAGCGAAAGCCCCGCCCCCCGTTCGGTGTCCCACAGCGCCTCGGCGGAGGCCATCTTCATCGGCTGCTGGCGGGTCATGACCTGGCCCTGGAAGTGCCCGGAGATCATGACCGCGACCGACGCGACGGCGCAGACGACCAGGCCCAGGTGCACGGCCCGCCGGTGCAGCTCCACCTGGTGACCCCGGCGCAGATGCCAGCAGGACAGCCCGACCACCACGGCCCCGCCGGTCAGCAACGACGCCGCCAGCACGTGCGGGAAGGTGACCAGCTGCGTCGGGTTCGTGAGCACCGCCCAGATCGAGGTGAGCTGCGCGTGCCCGGTGTCGGGGTTGATCCGGTAACCGACCGGATGCTGCATCCACGAGTTTGCCGCCAGGATGAAGTAGGCGCTGATCACCGTTCCCAGCGACGCCAGCCAGATGGTGGCGAGGTGGACGTTCCTGGAGAGCCGGTCCCACCCGAAGATCCACAAACCGAGGAAAGTGGACTCCAGGAAGAACGCGATCAGCGCTTCCATGGCCAACGGCGCGCCGAAGACGTCGCCGACAAAGCGTGAGTAGTCCGACCAGTTCATTCCGAACTGGAATTCCTGGACTATCCCCGTGACCACCCCCATCGCAAAATTGATGAGCATCAGCTTTCCCCAGAATCGGGTCAGGCGGAGCCATTCGATGTTGCCGGTCCGGTTCCACGCCGTCTGCATGACCGCGACCAGCAGCGACAGTCCGATTGTCAGCGGGACGAACAGAAAATGGTAGACCGTGGTGATGGCGAACTGCCAGCGGGCTATCGTGTCGTGACTCATCTGCCTTCCCTTTCAT